>DATGIY010000401.1:0-4792 GCA_035295475.1 Terriglobales bacterium | reverse complement strand
GCGCATGACCATCGTTCCCATTCACCGCGATGAACTGGTGCTGGTCGCCCCGCCCCACCACCCGCTGGCGAAACTGGAAGCTGCGCCGGTGGCGGAAATCGCCAAGTTCCCGCTGTTGCTTCCCAAGATTGGCCGCACGCGCGACGCCATCGAGAACATGTTTCACGAGCGCCGGTTGAAACCGCAGGTTTCTATGGAACTGGATTCCAGCGAGCTGCTGAAAAGGTTTGTGGCCGCCCAGGTAGGGGTAGGATTTATCGCTCGTTCGAACGTGGCGGAAGACGTGCGCGCCGGCGTTTTGGTGACGGTAGCCATCGCCGACGCGCAGTTTCGTCGTGACCTGGCGCTGGTCTTCCGCAAGGACAAGGCGCTTAGCCGCGCCGCCCTTGCTTTCATCGACATCGCGGTCAAACTGAAACGGCCGGCCGCGGTGGTCAGCGCTCAATAGCGAAACGCGGCCCTACTGCGCAAACACGTGACGCACGCTGTCGCCCCGGAAAATGGCTGCCGTCAGCACCCGCTGCCCGTTGCCATCCGTTTCGAACCAGAGCTGCGTCGCATCGGCCTTGGCATTCAGCGCTTCCAGATTGCACTTGATGCGAAACTCCTGCTTCCCTTTCTTGAAAATCATGATGTGCTCGGCGCCTTCCATGGTGTGAGTAACCCGATATTCCCCGGCAGCCAGTACTTGCGCACCCACCTTGGACTGTTCCGTTAGCGTCAGCATCTTGGTGCCCGTAAACCCGGTCGGCTGCTGCGCCCGGACCATCATCCCCAAACCCAACAATGTAAACAATAAAAGTGCGGTTTTGCGCATGATCGCTCCTTGTGTACGCGCCGTCCAGGGTTGCGTTTCAGGCACCCTAGGCGACTCTTTAATGTAGAACCTGGCGCGAACGCGCACGGTGACTCTACTCACGGGGAGTTGTGATGGCTATACGTTTCGGCTGTGCGCAGCCTTTACACTTCCAGGCACGAGAAGGCCCGCCCCATGCTCTGAGGCGGGCCGATCTGGACTGAGTTTCTAACTAGGGACGCCTCTCAGACGCCTATCACGCCCACCAGTTCCTTGACTGCTCCGGCGCTCTTCTCCAGCGCCGCCTTTTCTTCCGGCATCAGCTTGATCTCGATGATCTGTTCGATGCCCCGGATTCCCAGCTTGCAGGGAACGCCCACATACAGTCCCTGCAGCCCGTACTCGCCTTCCAGGTAGGCCGCGCAGGGCAGGATTTTCTTCTTGTCCTTCAAAATGGCTTCCACCATCTCGGTGACCGCGGCCGAAGGAGCGTAGTACGCGCTCCCGGTTTTCAGATACTTCACGATTTCCGCCCCGCCGTCGCGTGTGCGCTGCACCAGTCGCTCGATGGTGGCCTTGTCCATCAGTTCGGTGATGGGGATCCCTGCCACCGTGGAGTAGCGCGGCAGTGGCACCATCGTATCGCCGTGGCCGCCCAGCACGAACGCGGTGACGTTTTCCACGCTGACCTTCAGCTCCATGGCGATGAAAGCGCGAAAGCGCGCCGAATCCAGCACTCCCGCCATGCCGATCACTCGGTTGCGCGCGAAGCCGCTCATCTTGTAGGCGGCCTGCGCCATGGCGTCCAGCGGGTTGGAGACGATAATCAGGATGCAATTGGGCGAGTACTGCACCACCTTGCTGACCACGTCCTGCATGATTTTGTGGTTGATGTTGAGCAAATCGTCCCGGCTCATTCCCGGTTTGCGCGGAACTCCCGCCGTGATTACCACCACGTCGGAATTAGCCGTATCTTTGTAGTCCTGGGTACCCAGGACAAACGAGTCTTTCTTTTCGATGGGCATGGCCTCCAGCAGATCCAGGCCTTTGCCCTGGGGCACGCCTTCGATGATGTCAATAAGAACCACATCGGCGAGTTCTTTTGCGGCCATCCAGTGCGCCGCCGTGGCGCCCACATTACCAGAACCTACAATGCTTACCTTATTGCGCATGGTGTTCCCTTTCCGAAAATAATCCACCACAAAGGACACGAAGGCTCACGAAGGAAGACCATTCAAAGCTCCTTGGTGTTCCTTCGTGTCCTCTGTGGTGAAAATCTTAATCCGCCGCGGTGGAGAGTCTGGCATCCATGTTCTTGATGATGTAGTCGCCAAACTCGCTGGTTTTGACTTTCGTGGCGCCTTCCATCAGGCGCTCGAAATCATAGGTAACTTTCTTCTGCCGGATGGTTGCCTCCATGGCGTTCTCGATCAGTCGCGCCGCCTCGCTCCATCCCAGGAAATCGAACATCATCACCCCCGAAAGGATTACAGAACCGGGGTTGATCACGTCCTTGTCCGCGTATTTGGGAGCGGTCCCGTGGGTGGCCTCGAAGATGGCATGCTCGTCGCCGATGTTGGCTCCCGGAGCGATGCCCAGGCCGCCGATCTGCGCCGCGCAAGCGTCGGAAATGTAATCTCCGTTCAGGTTGGGCGTGGCCAGCACCGCGTACTCGTCGGGCCGGGTCACCACCTGCTGAAAGATGGAATCGGCGATGCGGTCGTTGACCATCAGCTTCTTTTTCCATGCCCCATTGCCGTGACTCTTGTAGATCGCGTCCAGCACCCGTTTGACTTCGCCATACACCTGCTTGCGGAAATCCTCGGTGGCAAATTCCAGCCCCGGTTCGACCATGGCGGCGTTCTGTTCAATACTCAAATTGGGGTTCTTGTCGTTGTTGTCCAGGATCCAGCTTTCCCGCTCGGTAATGACCTGGTCGCGAAATTCGGCCGTTGCCAGTTCGTAGCCCCACTCGCGAAACGCCCCTTCCGTAAACTTCTGAATGTTGCCCTTGTGTACCAGGGTCACGGACTTGCGCCCATTCTTAAGCGCATGCTGGATGGCCATGCGTACCAGACGCTTGGTGCCGGTCACCGAGATCGGCTTAATGCCGACGCCCGAATCCAGGCGGATTTTTTTCGTGCTCTTCTTGAGCATTTCATTGTTCAGGAAATCGATCAGCTTCTTGGCCTCCGCCGTTCCCTCCTGCCACTCGATGCCCGCATAAACGTCTTCCGTGTTCTCGCGGAAAATCATCACATTCATGCGCTCGGGATGCTTTACCGGCGAAGGCACGCCCTGGTAGTACTTCACCGGGCGAACGCAGGCATAGAGGTCGAGAATCTGCCGCAGCGCCACATTCAGCGAGCGGATACCGCCGCCCACCGGCGTCGTCAGCGGCCCCTTGATGGCAACGCGCAGCGTGCGAATGGCTTCCACCGACTCATTCGGCAGCCAGGTCTTGAATTGGGTGAACGCTTTCTCGCCGGCGAACACTTCGTACCAGGCCACGCGCCGCTTGCCGTTGTAGGCTTTCTGCACCGCGCCGTCGAATACGCGCCGCGAAGCCTTCCAAATGTCGCGCCCCGTGCCGTCTCCTTCTATGAAGGGAATGATGGGATTGTCGGGAATATGAAACTTGCCGCCGCTGAAGGTAATGGGTGCGCCATCCTTGGGCAGCGCTACCCCGTTATACGAAGCCGCCATCTTGAATCCTCCCGGATAAGAACAACCCCGCCATTATAAGGAAAGCGATGAACATGGGAGAAATGATCGTCGTCACAGGGGGTTGTGACGTAGGCCAAAATCACCGGTGGTGGGCGGGAAACCGAACGGCAAGGCACCATGGTGATCACTGACCTCGCCACTCTGGTTGCTAGAATAAACCGATGTTTCTTCCCGGCCGTACCCTTTCTTCGTGGCTGTTGGCGCTCCTGCTGGTAAGCAGTTTGGCCGTTGCCCAGCAGTCCGATCCGCCTGCCACGCCGCTTCCCGCCGGGCCGGCGGCAACCGCCGCTCCGCAGCCGGTGCCGGTAGCGGCAAAATCTCTGCCCCAGGCGCATCCTTTCTGGGATCGCAAAAACGCGCTGCTTTTTGCCGGGGTGGGCGTATTCCGCACGCTGGACTACACCTCCACCCGCAACATGCGCGATCGCGGACGGCAGGAGATTCTGCTTAGCAATTGGGTGGTGGATAACCGTCCACTCTTCATCGGCATTGAGGCTGCCGCCTCAGGTCTATCGATCGGCCTTTCCTACGTCATGCACCGCACCAATCACCATAAGCTGGAGCGGCTCATCTCCATTGGACATATCAGCGGCGCCGCTTTTGGCGACGCCCGCAATTACGCCCTAAAGTCCGGACATCACTATCCCCCTAATCCGTAATCACGCCCGGAAGGGAAAAGCTTTTGACTGATTGCGGAAGGGCACGGCTTCAGCCGTGCCGCAGGGTAAGCATAGCTGTTGGGGGCTTTAGCCCGTGAGATTGGTTCTGTAAATCACTGCAGCAGCCGCTCGTAGACGCTGCGCACTTCCGCAAACGTGCGCGCCAGTTCCGCCGCTAACCCGCCGGCGAAATCGCGGCGTAGCAGGCGTCCGGTCAGCCGCTCCGCGGCATGGCTACCGTGCTCCGTCGCGGGCAAAGATTTGCGCGCCTTTCCCACCACCAGGCGGACGGCGTGTTCCACCGCCCGAAACAATTCCCCGGCACTGTCGAGCGTCACCCAGTCTGATTTGTCCAGAAACTGTCGTTCCCGCAGCCAAGCCAGGCGTTGCCGCAAGTTGCCGCACCCGCCGTCCAGGTCATAACGGATGGCCAGATAGCAGGCCACAAAATCGATGTCGTACACCGCGCCTGGCGAGGTCTTGAAATTTTGTCCTCCCGGCTCCGCCCTTTCCAGCCGCTGTCTCATCTCCCGCACTGCGCCCGGAAACCCCGGGTCGGCTGCAAACCGCGTTCTCAGCATCCCCGCTGCCTCCGCCGCTTGAGCAGCCG
>DATGIY010000400.1:0-7528 GCA_035295475.1 Terriglobales bacterium | reverse complement strand
ACAACCGCGCAAGTGCTGGCCGTGTTTCTGGTCCTGCTCTTGCCGCTTTACTCCGCCCCCTGGATCCGCGCTGCTCGCTTCATCGCGTTGTGGTCCACCTTCGCTTTCACCATCATTTCCGGAGTGCACTACGCCTTTCTGGGCGGCCAGCGCTTACATCAGGCGCAGCAAAACCCCTCCGCCGGCAATTGAATTCTCCTGCTCATCAGCAGCTGTCCACGACTCTGGGGCTTCAATTCGACCTGCGGTCCATTTGACCCCTTTTCGGGCATCCCCCTACAATCGAATTTCCGTTTCATGTCCTTGCGCCTCTTCAACACGCTTTCCGGCAAAGTCGAGGAATTTACTCCCCTCGACGACCGCCATGTGCGGATGTACGCCTGCGGTCCTACCGTCTATGACTATGGCCACATCGGCAATTTCCGCACTTTTGTCGCGGTGGACGTGCTGCATCGTTTTCTGCGCCAGGACGGCTATCAACTGCGCCACGTCATGAACATCACCGACGTGGACGATAAGATCATTCGCAACTCCGCCAAGGCAGGAGTCAGCGTCCGCGACTACACCCGGAAATACGAGCAGGCTTTTCTGGAAGACATTGACACTCTCAACATCGAGCGCCCGGAACTGGTGCGCGCCACCGATAACATCCCACAGATGGCGCATTTCATCGCCCAGCTGGAGAAAAAGGGCTTCGCTTACCGTACCGACGACGGCTCCTATTACTTCCGCATCGCCAAGTTTCCCAGCTACGGCAAGCTTTCCAAAAAAGATTTTTCCGGTATCGCCGTCTGGGCCCGCGTGGACGTGGACGAGTACGACAAGGACAATGCCCGCGACTTCGCTCTCTGGAAGGCACCCAAGCCCGGAGAAGCATCCTGGGAAACCGAAATTGGCCCGGGGCGCCCCGGCTGGCATATCGAGTGCTCTGTGATGTCTACCATGCTCCTGGGCCCCACCTTCGACCTGCACGCCGGCGGCGAGGACTTGGTCTTCCCTCACCACGAGAACGAAATTGCCCAGTCGGAGGCCGAAACCGGACAGCCCTTCGTCCGCTACTGGTTCCACGTGCGCTTTCTGCTGGTCGAAGGCGAAAAGATGTCCAAGAGCTTGGGTAACTTCTATACCTTGCGTGATCTAGTGCTCAAGGGACACAAGCCCTCGTCCATCCGCTTCCTGCTGGCTTCCGGGCACTATCGCACCCAGCTGAATTTCACTTTCGACGCGCTCAAGCAGGCAGCCAATTCGGTCGAGCGGCTGCGCAATTTTGCCGCCCGCTTACAGGCGGAACGCTTCCCGCAGGCCGCGGAGGGAGCCATAGGCAGGCTGGCACACGAAACGACAGACAAGATGCGCGCCGCACTGGAAGACGATCTGAACACGCCCCAGGCCCTGGGCGCTCTCTTCGAGATGGTGCGTCAGGCGAATGCGGCCGCCGATGCCGGCCAGGTGACCAGTGCTGATGTTCCCATTCTGCAACAGGCATTGCGGCAGTTTGACGAGATTTTTGCCGTGCTTCGCGATGATGATCCTCCCCACATGCGCCGCATTCTCGATTGGGCCAAATCCGAAGGCAAGCTGGAGCAGGCGGCCAAAGAACTGGTCGAGGCTGCCGGCGCCAACGGTCTGCCCGATGAGCAGGTAGAAACCCTGATCGCCGAACATGAACGCGCCCGCAAGGCTCGCGATTTCGCCAAGTCGGACGCCATCCGTACCCAACTCTCCCAGGCCGGCATCGTGGTGGAAAACACCAAACAAGGCGTGCGCTGGAAGCGAAAATAAGTTTCGCCGGCCGCATTCTCTCCTTCATATTTCTGCCGCGATGCGCAGCACTTGTGGTACATCTAGGGCAATCGCCCTGACAACTTGCGTGTCGGCTCAACCTGAACATCGATAAGCTTCAGGTTGAACTTGAGAATGGTTCGACCGGCAGGAACGCCGTGGCACATTGCGGCAGTTTTACAGTGATTTCTTGTCCATGAACTACAACATCGCACAGCCCTTTTTCGAATCAGCCCAGAAATATCCGGAAAAGCTAGCCCTGTTTGCCGACGGAAAAAGGTACAACTATCGCGACCTGCTGCATCGTGTCACCTGCGTTGCGAACTGGCTGGCAACGGGCTGCGACGCTCCTCCGCAACGAGTAGGTATTCTTGGTTCGCGGAGCGCCGAGGTCTGCGTCGGAATTCTGGCTGCGGCCTGGGTGGGTGCGGCTTACGTGCCCATCAGCCTGAAACAGCCGGAACTCGGGGTTGCGGATTTACTCAAGCGCAGTGGCCTGGGCGCGCTTATTGCCGACCGCGCCGGCTCCCGGATGCTCACTCCCCGTGTATTGCAGGAGGCGCCTGCAAAAATCCTTGCCGTACGAGATGGCATTCCCGCCAGCAGCGACAACGTGGCATTCATGGAGGATTTACCGGCGGCATCGCTTCACGAACCGCTTGCCCTCGCGGCCGACGAGCTCGCGTACATTCTCTACACGTCAGGAAGTACCGGGGTTCCCAAGGGAGTCATGCTGTCCGCGGGCGGCGTCCATCACCTGTTGAATTGCATGCAGGCAGGATACCCGCTTTCCCACGATGACCGTCTCGCCGAAACCACCGACATCACCTTCGATCTCACGGTTTACAACATGTTCGCCACCTGGCGTGCAGGCGCGTCGCTGCATGTGGTTCCTCCCGCGCAGGCCATGGCGCCGGCAAAATTGGTGCAAGATCATCAGATCACCGCCTGGCTCTCGGTTCCGGCCATTGGGGCATTCATGAGCCGCATGGGGTTGCTCAAGGCCAATGCCTTTCCCTCGCTGAAATATACGTTTTTCGCCGGCGAACCATTGCTCGCCCGGCTGGCCGAAGAATGGTCGGTTGCTGCTCCGCATTCGATCGTCGCTAACATGTATGGCCCAACCGAAGCTACCGTGATATGCATCGGTCAGGAATATGGCCCCAGTTGCACGTTGACGCGCGACAGCGTCGCCATCGGCAAACCCTTCCCCGGCATGCAAGCCGCTGTCGCCATCAGCGATACGGAATTTGCTCCGGCGCTCACCCAGGGAGAGCTGTTGCTGGCCGGCCCCCAGCTTGCCGTCGGGTATCTTGATGATGCCGAGAAGACTGCCGCGCGGTTCGTGCACATAGCCGGTACTCGCTGGTACAAGACGGGAGACCTGGTGTACTGCGACGAGAACGGCATGTTCCACTTCCTCGGCCGGATCGACCATCAGGTAAAAATTCTCGGATACCGGGTCGAGCTTGAGGAAATAGAATGCCACCTGCGTGATGTCACCGGCTGTGCCGACGTGGCCGCCATCGCTTGGCCTCTGCAGAATGGCAGCGCCACTGGCGTGGTGGGATTTCTGGGAAACTATGCCGGATTAGAAGAGCAGGTCAAGGGCGCCCTGCAACAGCGGCTACCTTCTTACATGGTGCCGTCCAGAGTGCATGCTCTCGCTGCCTTGCCCCTCAACAACAATGGCAAAGTTGATCGCAATGCCCTGGTGCGGATGCTGGAGCAAAAAGTTCTCTAGGTAGCCGCGCATCCGCTCACGTCTCTACAAGCGATTTCATCGTCCTGGTGTGGCACAACCACAAGTACTCTTCCAGTCAACCATTTCGATTTGGATAGCTTTCGCAACCGGCTCTTAGTGACGCTCGACCGTGGCCTGCTTATTCATGGGGAATCGCTGATCAAGTTCCAAATTAAGCTCCAGCACGTTGACTCTGGGCTCACCCAGAACTCGTAACTGCCGGCCTTCCGTGTGCCTCGCCACCAACGCTCTCAATTGCGCGACTGTCGTACCACGCTCTTTGGCGACACGAGACAATTGGAACTCGGCCGCAGCGGGGGTTATATCGGGATCAAAGCCGGAAGCAGAAGTCGTCACCAGGTCAATGGGTACCGGCACACTGGGATTTTCCGCATGATCGGCGGCAACGTCGCCCTTGACCCGATCGATGAGCTTTTGATTGGTTGGCCCCAACTGCGAGCCGTTGGAATTGGTCGGGTCATAGCTTACCGCGGAAGGGCGAGGATGGAAGTAAGCGGGGCCAGTAAAGGGCTGAGCAATGAGACGCGAGCCGATTAACTTGCCGTTGGCCTCAATTAGGTCCCCATTGGCCTGCCTGGGAAACAATCCCTGGGCAATTCCCGTGACCACCAATGGGTAGATGATACCCAGCAGGATGGTTGTAGCGATGGTCATCAAAATGGCAGTAATGAGATTCTTTTTCATAAAGGTTCCTTACGCCAGTCCTACGGCGGTGATCAGCATGTCGATGAGCTTGATGCCAATGAAGGGAACGATAATTCCGCCCACACCGTAGATCAGCAGATTATTCCGCAACAGCGCAGCCGCGGCCATGGGGCGGTACTTCACTCCGCGTAAAGCTAAAGGAATCAGGGCAACGATGATCAAGGCATTGAAAATCACAGCCGAGAGGATGGCGGACCCCGGCGTCCGCAGATGCATGATGTTCAAAGCGTTGAGCACGGGGAAGGTCCCGGCAAACATAGCGGGAATAATCGCAAAATACTTAGCGACATCATTGGAAATCGAGAACGTTGTCAATGCGCCGCGGGTCATCAGCAGTTGTTTGCCGATCTCCACGATTTCAATCAGCTTGGTGGGATTGGAATCCAGGTCCACCATGTTGCCGGCTTCCTTGGCCGCCTGGGTGCCGGTATTCATGGCCACGCCTACGTCGGCCTGAGCCAATGCCGGGGCATCGTTGGTGCCATCTCCGGTCATTGCCACCAGCTTGCCCTCGGTTTGCTCCTTGCGGATGAGGTCCATCTTGTCTTTGGGTGTCGCTTGGGCTAGAAAATCGTCCACTCCGGCTTCGCGCGCGATGGCGGCGGCGGTGAGCGGGTTATCGCCGGTAATCATGACGGTGCGGATGCCGATCGCCCGCAATTGATTGAAGCGCTCTCGTATGCCTCCTTTGACGATGTCCTTAAGTTCGATGACGCCGAGAGCGCCACGACTTTTCTCGGCCACTACCAGGGGCGTGCCTCCGGAACGGGCAATCTGTTCCACCGTGGCTTTCACCTCGGCAGGCATGTTGTTGCCGTGCTGCGATACATAGGTGGCAATGGCATCAGCGGCCCCTTTGCGGATCTCGAAGCCGTTCAGGTCTACACCCGACATGCGGGTTTGGGCTGTAAACGGCACGAAGTGCGCTTCGTGTGATCCAAGCTCCCGTCCGCGCAAGCCGTATTTCTCCTTCGCTAACACGACGATGGAGCGGCCCTCGGGAGTCTCATCCGCGAGAGACGACAGCTGGGCCGCATCTGCCAGTTCCTGCTCCGTAACCCCGGGAGCGGGAATGAAGCGCGATGCTTGACGGTTGCCCAGCGTGATGGTGCCGGTTTTGTCCAGCAGCAACGTGTTGACGTCACCGGCGGCTTCCACCGCCCGGCCGGACATGGCCAGGACATTGTGCTGCACCAGGCGATCCATCCCGGCAATTCCGATGGCGGAAAGCAGGCCGCCAATGGTAGTGGGAATGAGGCAGACCAGGAGGGACACCAAAACAAACACAGTTTGGGGCGATCCGGAGTAGATAGCGAAGGGCTGCAACGTGACTACGGCGAGAAGGAAAATGATGGTCAGCCCGGCCAGCAGGATATTCAGCGCGATTTCGTTGGGTGTTTTCTGGCGCTCGGCGCCTTCCACCAGGGCAATCATGCGGTCGAGGAAAGTCTCCCCGGGATTGGAAGTGATTCGTACCTTAATTTGGTCGGACAACACGCGGGTGCCACCAGTTACCGCAGAACGGTCGCCGCCGGCTTCGCGAATTACGGGAGCAGATTCGCCGGTGATCGCCGACTCATCCACCGAGGCGACGCCTTCGATGATTTCGCCGTCGGAAGGAATGAACTCGCCCGCGGAAACGAATACAAGATCATTCGCCCTCAGTTTGGAGCTGGGTATCTGCTCTACCCTGTTGTCATCACCGACAATTCGGTTAGCGATGGTTTCCGAGCGGGCTTTGCGAAGGGTGTCAGCCTGCGCTTTGCCCCGACCTTCCGCCATCGCCTCGGCGAAATTTGCAAATAGTACAGTGAACCACAGCCAAAGGTTAATCTGCAGATTGAACTTGAAGGCAGCGCCACCCTTGAACAGAAGAATGGTGGTGATCACGCTGCCGATTTCCACCACAAACATGACGGGATTGCCCATCATTTTGCGCGGGTTCAGCTTGAGAAAAGCATCCCACATGGCCCGGCGAACGATTTTCCATTCCCAGATTGCCTTCTTCCTGGGCTTCATGGGCGAGTGCCCGAGCCGAACCGTTTGCACTTGCGGAACATTTGGTGTTTGGGTTGTGATTGCCATTGCCAGAGTCCTTTAAAAGGTCTTTCCTGTAGCCATGAGCAGATGCTCAAGCACAGGCCCCAGGCTTAATGCCGGGAAAAAGGTCAGCGCGCCCACGATCAGAATCACGCCGATCAAAAGCACGGTGAACAGGGGCGTGGTTACCGGGAAGGTGCCCAGCGACGGAGGCACATATTTCTTGCGGGCCAGATTCCCGGCCACGCCCAGCATAGGAATGATCATGAGGAAGCGCCCGGCCAGCATGGTTACGCCGATCGCCGTGTCATACCAGAGAGTATTTACGGTTAGGCCGGCGAAAGCGGAGCCGTTATTACCGGCGCCCGATGTGAATGCATAAAGGATCTGGGTTAACCCATGAGGTCCTGGATTTGAAATGCCCGCAGTGCCGAAATGGTTCACCAGCGAAATTGCCGTGAAGCCCAGAATAATGAGCGGGAAAATCAGCACGAAAAGCATCGACATCTTTACGTCGTAGGACTCGATCTTCTTGCCCAGATACTCTGGCGTACGCCCCACCATGAGGCCGGCGATGAACACCGCCAGAATGACGTCAATCAACATTCCGTACATTCCGGAACCAACGCCTCCAAATACCACCTCGCTCATCATGATGTTGGCCAGCGGAACCATGCCGCCGAGCGGCGTGTAAGAGTCGTGCCAACCATTGATGGCACCGCAACTGGCGTCCGTAGTTACCGTCGCAAACAGAGCAGAATCCGCAATCCCGAAGCGGACTTCCTTGCCTTCCATGTTGCCGCCCGACTGGAGAGCAGCAACATGCTGGTCAGTTCCTGCCAAGAGCGGATTGCCGCGAGCTTCGGCCCAGTAGGCAACCGAGACGCCGGCCAAAAACAAAATTGCCATAGCCGACCACACCGCCCAGCCATGGGCCTGCGAGCCGGTCATCCGCCCCAGCGTGTAAGTGAGCCCGCTAGCGATAGTAAAAATAGCGAGCATTTCAATCATGTTGGTAAGCGGGGTCGGATTTTCAAAGGGGTGGGCGCTGTTGGCGTTAAAAAAGCCGCCACCGTTCGTGCCGAATTCCTTGATGATCTCCTGCGACGCCACCGGACCCTGCGCAATGGTCTGCTCACTCACCGTATTCATCACTGGTTTGCCATCAGGTCCAACAACAGGCTTGCCGTCCTGCCCGACTTTCTGCACCTTCTGGGGCTCGACCAATGCCGCCTT
>DATGIY010000399.1:0-5471 GCA_035295475.1 Terriglobales bacterium | reverse complement strand
CGCCGCGAAGCGCGTCGCCCGGATCAGCCGTGAAGGCTCTTCCAGAAACGCATAATTGTGCAGCATGCGCAGCAGCTTGGCTTCGATGTCGGCGGCCCCATTGAAGGGGTCCAGCAGCAGTCCGCGCGAGCCCGGGTTCAGCGACAGGGCCATGGCGTTGATCGTGAAATCCCGCCGCCGCAGGTCCTCGGCGATGGTGGCGGGCGCGATCTGGGGTGGCTTGCCCGGCTTGTCGTAACGCTCCGAGCGCGCCATCCCTACTTCCGCCCGCACGTTGCCGGGAAACATCAGGTAGAGCGTCTTCAGGTCATCGTCTACGCCCTGGACCGTCGCCCCGACCTTTTCCAGATCCTTTTGCAGCTTCAGCGGATTGCCCTGGACGGTAAAGTCCAGGTCGCGGATGGGAAAGCCGCTGATGATGTCGCGCATGGCCCCGCCCGTGAGATACACGTTCATCTCACTTGCCCTCACCACTTCTTGCAGGGTGGTGACGGCGCGCTGCTGCTCCGGGGAGAGCCGGATCTCCATGGTGTAGATGTAATCGGCCATGTGCTAGATACTGAAGGCTTTACGTCGTATTAAAAGACACCTGGGGTGGGGCCGGCCGCAGCCCGCCTCCTACCCCGCTAGACTGCCGGTAAGTTTCTGTTCCCAATGGAGTTAGGTCGGTTTGCGGGGACGCAACAAACCCCTCACCTTACCACAAAAAATAGTGCTTTGGCTACAAAAGTGCGCAATTTTCAGGGCAGAAAATGGGGTAAAAAATGCGACAATCCGGGAAGTGAGAGCCGATTGGCTTTCGCCATTTCCCCCGAAAAGCATGCCTTCGACCCACAAAAAAGTGATTGTCCGCAAACTCGACCGGGACACGGTCAATGGTTACGTGGCGCCAGCTAACTTCCTGGTGGAAGGTAAGTTAGAGCTGATGAATACAGCGGGAAACGTGCTCGCCATCGATTTGCGGGACATCAAAATTGTTTACTTCGTGCGCGAGTTTTCCGAGGCCAGCACGCCGCAACGAAAGACCTTCGCCAACCGGCCGCGGACAGAAGGTCTTTGGGTTCGCCTGAAGTTTAAAGATGGCGAGGTGATGGAAGGCTTGATGCCTAACGATCTGACCCAGGTCATGGGGGAAGGGTTCCTGGTGAATCCTCCGGACTTGCGGGCCAACACGCAGCGCATGTTTGTGCCGCGCAGCGCGCTGGCGGGCTTGACCGTGCTGGGCGTTATCGGGGTGGCACGTGGCCGCAAACGCAAAGCGGTGCCCGCCGACGTGCGGCAAGTGCCCATGTTCGAGCAGTGAACCGGGCAAATCCTGCCTAGCAGTGGCTTAATCTGCACCCTGCTGGCCGACATTCTACAAACGGTACGAAGTTTCTTTGTTACTAACGATCGAAACTACAGCAGCCTGCGTGCGGGGCTTTGCGATAGTCCCCCGGGCGGATCCCTTCACCACAGAGGTCACAAAGGACACAAAGGATTAGTGCGTTGCGAGGACAAAACTGAGCGATGCATTACAATCGGGCTTTGCCAGACGAGGTAAAAATCGGCATGAAACTGGGAGAGATTGCGGCCAGCCTGGGAGCGAGGCTGGAGAACGGTTCGCCGGACGAGGAGATCACCGGGGTAGCCGGGATCGAGGAGGCGGGGCGAGGGCAGTTGACGTTTGTCGCCAATCCCAAGTACGCGTCGGCAGCGAAAAATACGCGAGCCGCGGCCATCATTGTGAGCGAGGAATTTCCCGCCACGGGGACGACTTTGCTGCGCTCCAAGAACCCCTACCTGGATTTTGCCCGAGCCATTGAATTTTTCTACAAGCCGCCCAAATACGCGGCCGGCGTGCATTCGACCGCGTTAGTCCACCCCTCAGCCAAGATCGGGAAGAATGCCTCGATTGGGCCCTATGCGGTAGTGGAGGAAGACGTAGAAATCGGCAAGAACTGCGTGCTGCTGGCGCACGTGGTGATTTATCGCGGGGCGCGCATCGGCAGTAATTTTCTGGCGCACGCGCACGCGGTGGTGCGGGAGAACTGCCGCCTGGGCGATAACGTGACGCTGCAGAATGGAGTGGTGATCGGCGGCGACGGCTTCGGTTTTGCCAAAGATAATGAGGGCCGCTGGCGGAAGATTGTGCAGTCGGGCCCGGCGGTGCTGGAAGACGACGTGGAAGTACAGGCCAACGCCTGCGTGGACCGGGCCAGCATCGGAGAAACGCGGGTAGGACGCGGCTCGCGCATAGACAACCTGGTGCAGATCGGACACGGCTCGCGGGTGGGGCGCAACAGCCTGCTGTGCGCGCAGGTGGGCCTGGCGGGATCGACCGAGGTGGGCGATAACGTAATCCTGGCGGGACAGGTGGGAGTGGCGGGGCACTGCAAGATCGGCGACGGGGTCATCGCCACCGCACAGAGCGGTATTCCCAACGATGTGCCGGCGGGCAAGGTGGTGAGCGGGTATCCGGCGATCGACAACAAGCTATGGCTGCGTTGCGTGGCCGTGTTCAGCCGTTTGCCGGAAATGATGAAGGCGTTGCGGGCGAAGAGCGCGGGCGAATAGAAAGCGGCCGGCTTTGGGCGAGAGCCGATCGCCGGACGAACGCGGGCATGTTGATGCGGGGATAACATTGCATCCAATGCAATGATGAGTGACGGGATGGAAATCGCGAGCAAGGCGGAAGTCAGGCCCATTCGGGTGCTGCTGCTCGACGACCGGGAGGAGAACCTGCTGGTACGGTCCACCATCCTGCGGCAAAAGGGATACCACGTGGTGACCACGGCATCCATCGAGGAAGCGAAATCGAAACTCAACGACATCGATATCGCGGTGCTCGACTATCATCTGGGAGCGGGCAAGTTCGGCAGCGCTGTGGCGGAAACGCTGCGGGAAAAACGGCCGCAGGTGCCGATCATCATTCTTTCCGCGACGCTGGAAAGGCGCTTCGGGGGCATCGCCGACATGCACCTGCTGAAGGGGTACAGCTCGGTCGAAGATCTGGTGGCGGCGTTGCGCACCTTCGAAGCCAAGCGGCGGGGCAAGCCGGTGGTGGTGGATGCGCGCGATTTTTATTATTCGCGCATCAGCATGAACATGGGCGACGACATGGTGGTGGAGATCCTGGACCGCGACGGCAACTGGCAATATGTGAACGATTACTTTGCCGCCATGCAGGGGAAAAGACGCAGCTGGTTCGTGGGCAAGAATTTGTTCGAGCAGTTTCCCGACGTCGCCCATCACTGGGCGGAAACCATTCGCACGGTGGCTGACACGCGGGAGACTTATATTGACCGGGGATCGCCCGGGCTGCCGCATCTGCCGCGAAAAAACGCGCGCTGGACGTGGAACATACTGGTGTTCCCCATCCGCCTGCACGACGACCGCAACGGGGCGCTGCTGGGGGCGCGGCTGATCGAGAAGAAGTAGAGGATCAGGAGCCGAGCATCTGCTCCAGTTCTTGGCGCACGCGGCGCACGGCTTCGAGGCGCTCAGGCGTGGCTTCCACAATTTCCGACTTGTACTGAAAAACCTGGCGGCCGGCCAGCTGGATGAGCACGCCCATGGCCTCGCCCATGCGCCATCCTGGAGTGCCGATCAGGCGCAGGCCCTGGGGCGTGGCTTCGAGCAGGGCGATGACATTGTCGCGAACGGCGCCGATGGCTTTGGGAAAACGCTCGAAGGTTTCCAGCTGAAAGCCGGCGAGGTAGATGCGCTGCAGCTGCTCGGCGGGATCAGGCATGGGGAAATTTGCGATTGAAGATCTGCAATTGACGATTTGTTACGAGTGCCAGGAATATGAATCGTCAGGCTTCCCTCATCGATCGCCAATTACTTACATCTTGTAGCGGCCCAGGTCCTCGTCGTTGAGGTTCTCCAGCCACTTGCGCAGTTCCTCGCTGGAGACGCGGTCGGAAACGGAGCTGGCCAGCTTGGAGGACTTGAGCACATCATCCTCAACGAAGATGGGGCAATCGACGCGCAAGGCCAGGGCAAGGGCGTCCGAGGGACGGGAGTCGATGCTGATGACGCGGCCATCGCGCTCCAGCCAGATGACGGCGAAAAACGTGTCCTCGCGAAGCTCGGTGACCACTACCTTGTGAACCTGGGTATCGAGCCCGGTAAGCACGTTCTTGAGCAAGTCGTGGGTCATGGGGCGGGGGGTAGTGACTTTTTCGATTTCCAGGGCGATGGCGTTGGCCTCGTAGATGCCCACCCAGATGGGCAGGACGGAGTCGCCAGCCACGTCTTTAAGAATCACGATGGGCATGTTGGTCACCGGGTCCATCATGAGCCCGCGGATTTTCATTTCTACTTCCATCGTGTTCCTCCTGGTCACCGGAGCCCCCCTGCGCCGCAAAGCGCTTGCTACATTAGAACGCCAAATCCGCCGATTGGCTGTGTAAAAAATTGTTTTCCGCCGGCTCCGGGTTGCGTGGAGCCTCCGCCATTTCGCCCACCAGGCTATTGGGGAAGGCCTGCGTGACCCGCACGTCAAGGTAGCTGCCCGGCCGGGGATCCACGCCCGGCGCGGCGGTGAAGTTTAGCACTTTGTTCTGCGAAGTGCGCCCGATCCATTGCCGGCGAGCCGGATTATGCCCTTCTACCATGACTTCCAGAATTTCCCCCACATGCTTCTGGTTGGAATGGCTCTGGATGGTTTTTTGCCTCTCCTGCAAAACCACCAGGCGCCGGCTCTTCTCCTGGTCAGGGATGTGGTCGATGAATTTCAGGGCCGGGGTGTTGGGCCGGGGTGAGTACTTGAAGGAAAACACCCCGTCATAGCCGACCGCGTCAAGGAGGGACAGGGTTTGCTCAAAATCTTCTTCGTTTTCACCGGGAAAGCCGACGATGATGTCAGTCGTGATGCTGATCGGGCGGCGGGCAGATTTCATCCAGGCGATGCGTTCCAGGTACTGCTCCCGCGTGTACAGACGCTGCATCAGGCCCAGAACGCGGGTGGAGCCGCTTTGGACCGGCAGGTGCA
Organism: Terriglobales bacterium; assembly: GCA_035295475.1. Lineage (GTDB taxonomy): Bacteria > Acidobacteriota > Terriglobia > Terriglobales > Acidobacteriaceae > JAICWP01. The sequence continues at coordinate 493 of DATGIY010000399.1, read as the reverse complement.
CGTGGTCGCAGAGCGCAGGCACGGCGTCGATAGCCTGCACAATGTCGCGGCCAAAATCGCGGGGGTGGGAAGTGGTAAAGCGCACGCGCCGTATTCCGGAAACCTGTCCCACCGCTGCCAGTAGCTCGGCAAAAGTCTTTTTGCCGGAGGGATCGCGATAGGAATTCACATTCTGGCCCAGCAATTGGATTTCCGTGTAACCGGCATCGGCCATGCGTTGCGCTTCCTGCAAAACCGAGGCTGAGGTGCGGCTGCGTTCCTTGCCGCGGGTGTACGGGACTACACAGAAAGCGCAAAACTTGTCACAACCTTCGATGATGGTGATGTAGCCGCGGTGGGGATTGGAACGGGAGGTGAACTCGGTCTCGAAACACTCCTCGGTCTCGCGGTCGTCCAGGCCAGTGACATGCTGCCGGCCAGCTTCGAGCTGTACCAGCATGCCGGCAAAATTGCGGTAGGAAGCCGACCCACAGACCAGAGATACGTGCGGAGC
>DATGIY010000398.1:0-6853 GCA_035295475.1 Terriglobales bacterium | reverse complement strand
CATCGGCCCCGCGCTTCCGATTTTCTGAGCGGGATAAATCCTGCGACTCCGGCCAGCCCTGCGCGCGCAAACTTCTGCTTGCCTCCACTACCTGACCTGCAGACTATATTGTCCAGTAACTCGCTTCCGTGCCTCCGATCTTCCCGGCGGTTTCCGCCCGGATATGGAGAAAGAAATGGACGAACTTTCGCGCCGCAAGTTTTTGCAGCGTGCGGCTCTGGCAATACCAACCGCAGCCGCCGCCGGTACCGCCGTTGCTCAGCCGCTGCCAGCCGGCGATAGCACGAAGAAGCTGAGGGTGGTCGTTGCCGGAGGGCATCCCGGCGATCCGGAGTACGGCTGTGGAGGCACGATTGCCCGTTATACCCAAGCCGGACACCAGGTGACACTCCTCTATTTAAACCGTGGAGAGGGCGGCGTCGCGGGCAAGACTCCTGCCGAAGCAGCGGCGATTCGCACGCAAGAGGCGGCCAAGGCCTGTGAACTACTGCATTCAACCCCGCTATTTGCCGGCCAGATTGACGGTCAGGCGATCGTGGATAAAGCGCATTACGACAGCTTCTTGCAACTAATAAAGGGCGCGCAGCCCGATGTTCTATTTACCCATTGGCCTATTGACGGACACGCCGACCACCGCGCCACCTCCCTGCTGTGCTATGAAGCCTGGCTGCGCCTGGACAAGAGCTTTGCTCTTTACTACTACGAGGTCTCCGACGGCGAGGACACCCTGATGTTTGCGCCCACCGAGTACAGCGATATTACAGCCATGGAACCGAGGAAACGCGCGGCCTGCTACGCACATGCCAGTCAGAGGCCTGAACATTTCTATGCACTGCAGGATCAGGTCGCCCGATTTCGTGGCCTGGAGAGCGGCGCGGAGGCAGCGGAGGCATTCGTCCGCCATGTCCAGAGCCATGGTGGGTTGCTGCCGTAGAGAATCAGCACGCTCTGGCCATGAGGCAGGCGGAACTTTCACTCCTCGCGTAACGTTTTCACCGGCTCCACGCGGGTGGCGCGCCAGGCGGGAATAATGCTGGCGCTCACTGCGACAAGTCCCAAAAGCGCCGAAACCGCGGCAAAGGTTACCGGGTCGGCGGGGCTGACCCCAAAGATCAGCTTGGAGAGCACGCGCCCCATTGCCAGCGCCCCAGCCAGGCCGATGGCCAGGCCAAGCAGGGTGGGCTTCATGCCCTCTACCACAACCATGCGCAGGACGTCGCCAATCTGCGCGCCCAGGGCCATGCGGATGCCGATCTCGCGCACTCGCCGGCGCACGCTGTAAGAAAGCACGCTGTAGATGCCGGCGGCGGCCAGCAAGAGCGCCAGGCCGGCGAAGGCGGCCAGTAGCAGCATGGTGAAACGCTGCTGGGAGATGGATTCGGCCACGATGTCTTGCATGGTTTCGACCTGCATGACCGGCTGCGCCGAGTCCACCTGGTGCACCGCGCTGGTAATAGCCGCAGCCGCTCTGCTGGGTGCATTGGCGGTGCGCACCACCAGCGACATGGCGAAGCCGTGCCATACCTCGCCCGGTGGAAGCGTCACCTGCGCCAGCGGCACATAGACTATGGATTGAGTTGAGGATGCGTCCAGGGCACCCATCTTCACATCCCCCACCACGCCTACTACTTCACGCGCGATTCCGGGAAAGAAGGTGAGGGTTAAGTATTTGCCGATAGGATCTTCGTGCGGCCAGAACTGCCTGGCCATGGCGGCGCTGATGACGGTCACCGGCGGTCGGCCGGCGACATCGCCGTCGTTGAGCATGCGCCCGCGCAGCAGCGGAACGCGCATGGCTTCCAGGTAACCGGGCGTAAATATGCGGACGCCCACTTCCGGTTGCTCCGCCATGGGCAGGACGGGACGGCCTTCCACGGTGACCGGCTGAGTGGAGCCGTCGCCGGAGAGCGGCAGGGCGTCGGTGGCGCCCGCGTACACCACTCCGGGCAGCGTCCGCACTTGCGGCAACACGCGGTTCCAGAGGGCGATGTTCTGCTCCAGCGTGGGATATCGGGTGGCCGAAGTGGGCAGCACCATGGTGAGCACGTTGCGGGGATCGAATCCAGGATCGGTGCTGCGCAGCGCCCCTAGGGTACGAATCATGAGCCCTGCACCCACCAGCAAGAGCAGCGATAGGGCCACCTCGCACACTACCAGGGCGGCGCGGGTGTGCTTGCCGCCCGACTCCGTCTCCGTCCTGCCCGCCGCCTGCTTCAGGGCTTCGTGCACGTCGAAGTCATTGCGGGTGTAGCGCCAGGCCGGCGCCAGACCAGCAATAATACCGGCCAGGACCGACACGCCCAGGGTGAAGGCCAGCACCCAGACGTCGAGGCTGATTTCCCCCGCCCGGGGCGCGTGCGCTGCCACCAGAAAATCCACAATCAGTCTGGTTACAAAGTGGGCCACCAGCAGTCCCAGGGCTCCCCCAGCTGTAGCCAGCAACAGCGTTTCCGCCAGCACGCCGCGCAGGACGCGGGCGCGGCTAGCGCCCAGGGCGGCGCGAATGGCCAACTCCTTGCGCCGGCCCACGGTCCGGGCGAGCACGAGGTTGGCCACGTTGGCGCAGGCAATGAGCAGCACGAAGGCCACCGCTCCCAATAACACGAGCAGGGCGGGCCGCAGGTCAGATACCATCTGCTCGCGCAGGGGCACGATGACGGCGCCCCAGCCGGCATCGTCCACGGGGTACTGCTGCTGCAGGCGGGCGGAGATGGTGTTCATTTCGGCCTGGGCCTGCTGCATAGTGGTGTCCGGCTTCAGGCGTCCGATCACCATGTAATTGTGATTACCGCGCACCGCGCGCTCCTGATCCGTCCAGCCCAGCGGCGCCCAGAGTTGCGCCCAGTCGGGGAACTTGAACTTGGGCGGCATCACGCCCACGACGGTGTAGGGCTGATCATCCAAATGGATGTTCGAGCCGACAATGTTGGGATTGCCGCCGAAGGCCGATTTCCATAAGGAGTAGCCTAAAACGACTACGTGGTTTTGGCCGGGCTGCTCCTCATCGGCGGTAAAGGTTCGCCCCAGGAGGGGCCGCACACCCAGAGTGCGGTAAAAGTCCCGCGATACCACGGAAGCCTGCAGCGCCTGGGGCTGATCGCTGCCAGTGATATTGAAGGCCCGGAAGCCGTAAATGGCCATGCTCTGGAAGACATGGTTCTGGCGCTCCCAGTCCAGGTAGTTCGCGGGCGAGACCGAAAAGGTGCTCATGCCGGGGAATTCTTTCGCCGGAGGCACGTGCCACACCTGCATCAGCCGGCTGGGATTGCGATAGGGTAAAGGCCGCAGCAGGACCGCATTCACCACGCTGAAAATCGCCGTATTGGCGCCTATACCCAAGGCCAGCACGATCACGGCAACGGCCGTGAAACCCGGGCTCTTGCGCAGAGCGCGCCATCCATATCTGAGGTCCTGCATGAGAGTTCCCATTGATTCCCCACCCTGCCCAAATTACGTAAGCAATTGGCTCGAAGTTCACATTCAAGTAAGGAGGTGGTGAGCATTTGCCTCACCATCGATGGCCTTTGCTATTTACTTGAAAAGATGGGCCGGCCGACGCTGGCTTTCATGTAGCTGTCCGTTTTCGCAGCGCCCTGTTCGAATCCGAACAGTCATTTATTTGTGGCAGGCACCCTGAGGCCTCCCATGCGCCCTTGCCAGTGGGCAGTCATGAGGGCGACGGGTATGCGGGGGATTTGCCCCCGCATGTCATAATTTTGCTGAGACGCAACCATGAGCAGCCAAGCCATATCGATGCCCAAAACTCTGCCCGCCCGCTACTACACCGACGCCAAATTATTCCAGGAGGAAATGGAACGTTTTTATTATCAGACCTGGGTTTGCGTGGGGCGGGCGGACCAGATTCCCAATCCTGGCGACTACTTCCTGCGTGAACTGGTCAGCGAGAGCATCATCATCACTCGCGAGCAAAGCGGTCAGATCCGTGCCTTTTATAACGTTTGTCGCCACCGGGGCACACGTATGTGTACCGAGCCCCAGGGCGCTTTTGCCGGCCGCATACAGTGCCCCTATCACGGGTGGACGTATGGTTTGGATGGCCGCTTGATTGGCGCTCCGCACATGGATGAGGGGGACGGCTTTTGCCGCGACGAGTATCCGCTGAATCGCGTGGCCGCCGGAGTCTGGGACGGCAACATCTTCATCAACCTGGTCCCGCAGCCCGCGCCTCTGGAGAAGCAACTGGCCGACCTGCCGCGGAAATTTGCCGCCTGGCGCATGCAGGACTTACGCCTACACAAGCGTATGGTGTACGACGTCAAGGCTAACTGGAAACTGATCATCCTCAACTACAACGAGTGCCTGCATTGCCCGGTTTTGCATCCCACGCTCAACCGGCTCACCAACTACCTGGGCGCGGATAACGAAACACCGCAACCGACATATGTGGGCGGAAGCATGGGCTTCAAGGGCGATGCCGAGACCATGAGCATCGATGGCAAGCGCCGCCGCGATTATTTGCCGGGCCTGAATGAGGAGGAACGGCACAAGGTCTGCTACTACGCGATCTACCCCAATTTCCTGCTCAGCCTGCACCCCGACTACATGATGACCCACACTCTGTGGCCCAAGGCGGTGAACCACACCCAGATCGTCTGCGAATGGCACTTTCATCCGCAAGAAATGGCCAAACCCGATTTCCAGGCCAATGATGCCATCGATTTTTGGGACCTCACCAACCGTGAGGACTGGGGCATTTCCGAGCTTTCGCAGCTGGGAATCAGTTCGCGCGCCTATAAGCCGGGACCGTATTCTACCCGCGAGCAGTTGCTGCACGCTTTCGACGAGGTAGTGCTGGCGAGGGAGCGGGAGGCGAAGAAGTAGGAGTCAGCAGTCCGGCGCCACCAGTGAGCCAAGCACTTAGCAATTAGCACTTGGCATTTAACCAGCCATGCGTATCGGCGCTTCACTATGCGAATTCTGTTGAAGAGTTGATTGCCCCGCGGGCTGAATGCTGATTACTGAGTGCTGACTGCTCGCTGGTGATTGCTGAGCGCTTTCTACGCTGTTACATTTCCGCACACGAGGGACAAAATATGCGCATTGACACCTTCCGCATGGAACGAATGCAGTGCACTTACGAGAACGAGGTAGACTACAACCTCTCCGAAAGCGGCGTGTTGCCGCTGAAGATCGAGGAACTGCTCAGCCCGGAGCAGATGAAGGAACTCGCCTCCTGCAGCCTGAAATACGCGCCGGCCAATGGCTCGCCGGAACTGCGGGAGAACATCGCGCGGTGGTATCCGGGGGCCACGGCCGAGCACGTCACCGTGGTCAATGGTGGCGCGGAAGCCAACTACATGGTGCTCTGGTCCATGCTGGAAAAAAGCGACCGCGCCGCGGTCATGCTGCCCAATTATCTGCAGACCTGGGGACTGGCGCGCGCCTATGCCGGCCGCGCGGACGCCATCTGGCTGAAAGAGCGTCGCGAAAAGGGAAAGCTGCGCTGGGCCCTGGATCTGGACAGCCTGGAGCGCGCAGTGACCAAGAAGACCCGGCTCATCGTCATCACCAATCCCAATAATCCCACCGGCGGCGTGCTGACCGAGGCGGAAATGGAGGCAGTGGTGAACGCGGCGCGGCGCGCCAACGCCTGGCTACTGGCGGACGAAATCTACCGTGGCGCAGAACTCCTGGGCGGGATCACACCTTCCTTCTGGGGGCGCTACGAAAAACTACTGATCACGTCCGGACTCTCAAAGGCGTTTGGCATGCCAGGGCTGCGCATCGGCTGGATTGTCGGCCCGCCCAAGATGATTGCCAAGCTCCATTCCTATCACGATTACTTGACCCTCACGCCCAATTACATTTCCGAGCGCCTGGCCCGCATCGCCCTGGAACCCGCGCGCCGCGAACAGTTGATCGAGCGCACGCGCTCTATCTTGCGCCGTCAACTGCCGCGGCTGGAAGCATGGATCCATAAGCACGACGACATCTTCACCTACATTCCGCCAGTAGCCGGCGCGATTGCTTACGTCAAGTACAAGCTTCCGCTTTCCTCGACCGCGCTGATGAACCGGGTGATGAAGGAACAGTCTGTGCTGATCATGCCGGGTGAGTTTTTCGGAATGGGCAAGTACCTGCGACTGGGTTACGGCTATGACCTCGATTACACCTTGCGTGGGTTGGCGCGGGTAGGTGAAGTGCTGAACGCGCTGAAGGCAAAGTCTCGGCCGCGGATGGACGCCGTCCGCAGCGGTGCAGCGTAGACTCTTGCATGCCAGGGGGAAGGAAGAACATGCCGCGATTTACAACGCCAGCCTTTCGCCTGCACCGGCGGCGAGTGCACGCTCCATGACCAGCGACGCCGCGGCCACATCCTGCACGCCGACGCCGGTCAGATCACACACGATTAATTCGGCATCGCTCTCCCGTCCCGGCTTGAGGCCGGCGGTAATTTCGCCCAGTTCCGCGCTCACCTTGTCCTTGGCGATCGCCCTCCCGACCGCGTGATGGATCTCTCCCAGACGGAGACACTGGGGGAGACTGTCCGCGACGATACGGTCGGCGCGCGCCAGTACACCGACATCCAGCTCCTGCTTCTCCGGGCCATCCGAACCGACGGCGATGACAGTTGCGCCTGGCGACAGCCACTCGGCACGCACCAGAGGATCGCGGGAAGCGGTTACGGTGATGACCAGGTCGGCGCCCGCCAGCGCGCCTTGAACAGAATCGGCAACCGTAAAGTTCGCGCCGGCAACACCCGCCCGACGCAAATCCTCAACACAGGTCATGGCTCGCTCACGATTCCTTCCCCAGACGCGCGCTTCGCGAAAAGTTCGCACCAGCGGCAGCATCTGCAGCTGATAGCGCGCCTGGGTCCCGGAACCGACCA
>DATGIY010000397.1:0-8148 GCA_035295475.1 Terriglobales bacterium | reverse complement strand
CAAGGACGTTTACATCGACATCCAGGAAGTGCACAAGCCGGAACTGGATGCGCAGCTTGTTGCCCGGACGCTCGATCTCGATCGAGCTCACACCCGCCGACTTGAGCTTGTCCTTGAGTTCGTCCTTGAGCTTCACGTCTTCGTGCAGCAGCTTGTCGTAATCGCGCTCCATGAACCAGCGCGACTTCCAGGGTTTGGTATAGCCCAGACGAAAACCATAGGGATGGACTTTTTGTCCCATAATGCTCCTTAACCTTTCGCCTTCGCGACCTTTTTGCCGCCCGCTGCTTTCTTGGCCGCGGGCTTCTTCCGCGGCTTGCCTGCGGTTTTGCCTTTGCTGGCCTTGGCCGGCGTCTTCTGTTCCTCTTCGCCCACCACGGTGGCGGCCGCTTCTTCTCCCGCCCGGCGGCGCTCCGCCAATGCCACTTCGATGTGTGCCATGCGGCGCTGATAGCGATAGGCGCGGCCCATCGGCGCAGGACGAATGCGCTTCATGCGCGGCCCGTCGTTGGCTACGGCTCGCAGGACGTACAGGTTGTCCACATCCACGTCCAGGCCCTTTTCGGTGCTTAGATAGTTGGCATTCTCCAGCGCTGACCGCACCAGCTTCTCTACCGTGCCGGCAACACGCTTTTTGGTGAAGGCCAGCGTATTGAGCGCATCTTCCACCCGCCGGCCCTTGATCAAGTCCAGGACCAGACGAGCCTTCTGCGGCGAAACCCGCATGTACCGTGCTTCTGCTCTGAATTCCATGTCGTATTCTCGTTACGCCTTGGGCGCGCCCGCAGCCGGTGCTCCGCCTGCCGGTGCCGCCGGAACCGGCGCCCCCGGTCCTCCCGGAACCCCAGCCGGCCGCGCCGCCACTTCCGCCGCCGCCTTCATGGAGTGACCCTTGAAGTTGCGGGTGAAGCTGAACTCGCCCAGCTTGTGTCCCACCATGTTCTCGGTGACGTACACCGGGATGAACTTCTTGCCGTTGTGCACCGCGATGGTGTGGCCCACCATCTCCGGCACGATAGTCGAGCGCCGCGACCAGGTGCGCAGCACCTTCTTATCGTTGCGCGCGTTCATTTCTTCCACCCGCCGCAGCAGGTATCCGTCTACAAACGGTCCCTTTTTCGTCGAACGCATAAGTTAATTCCTGATTCTCAGTTTCTAATCCTCAGACGACGCGACCTTCCCTTATTTCCCGCGGTTGACAATGAACTTGTCTGTCCGCTTGTTATTGCGCGTCTTATAACCCCGCGTCGGCTGACCCCAGGGCGTTACCGGATGACGTCCGCCGCTGGTCTTGCCTTCACCGCCGCCGTGGGGATGGTCCACAGGATTCATGGCCACGCCACGATTGGTCGGGCGCCGGCCCAGCCAGCGCGTGCGGCCCGCCTTGCCGATGGCAACGTTCTCATGATCAACATTGCCTACCTGCCCGATGGTAGCCATGCAGTCCAGCAATATTTTGCGCGTCTCGCCCGATGGCAACTTGACCAGGGCGTAATCGCCTTCTTTCGCCACCAGTTGCGCCGATCCCCCCGCCGAGCGCACCATCTGCGCTCCCTTGCCGGGCCGCAACTCGATGTTATGAATCGTGGTGCCGGGCGGAATGTTTCGCAATGGCAGGGCGTTCCCCACCAGAATATCGGCATCCGGTCCGCTGACGATCTTCTGTCCTACGTTTAGTCCCAGCGGGTGAAGAATGTAGCGCTTCTCCCCGTCGGCATAACTGAGCAGCGCGATGCGCGCCGAGCGGTTGGGATCGTACTCGATCGAAGTCACGGTCGCCGGAATACCCACCTTCTCGCGCTTGAAATCAATGAGGCGCAGTTTCCGCTTATGCCCGCCGCCACGGTGCCAGATCGTCAGATCGCCATGGTTACGCCGTCCGTTGGTCCGCTGCTTAGGCTCGGTCAGCGGTTTGTACGGCCGGTCGCTGGTCAGATCCTGATTGACCAGCGTAGTCTGAAACCGCAACGTCGGGGTGACCGGTCTATAGGTTTTGATCGCCATAAATTCAGCCCTTTGCTCTTAGCTCTTAGCTTTCCCATCCGCCCCAGTGGCTGAATGCTGAATGCTGAGTGCTGCTCTTACAAGTTCTGCGCGTACTCCGGCATCTTCTCGCCGGACTTCAGCTTGACGTACGCCTTCTTCCAATCCGGGCGGAAGCCGGTGAATTTTCCCCGGCGGCGCTCCTTGCCCTCGAAATTGGAGGTGCGCACCGAATCCACTTTCACTTTGAAAATCGTCTGCACCGCTTCCTTGATCTCGGTCTTGGTCGCGTTAGGAGCCACCTGGAACACCAGCGTGGATTGTGTCTCTTTAATGCCCAGCCCTTTTTCGGTAATGATCGGGCGCCGGATGATCTGGTATGCCGATTTCATTTACGCCACCTCCGCCGCGAGCGCTTGCGTGCTTTGGGCGCCGCTTCGCTGGCCGCTTGCCGCTGGCGCCTGGGTAGCGCAGCCAGCAGCGAGTTCTGCAGCTTTTCCAGCGCCGGTTGCGAGAAAATCGCGCGCTGATAACGCAGCAGATGAAAAGGATGCACTTCGTTTCCGCGCACCAGTTCGACGCCCTCCAGATTGCGCGAGCTCAGCTCCAGGTTGCGATTCTCGGCTTTGGCCGCTTCCACCAGCAGGGCGGTTCCTTCCACCTTCAGCGCGTCCAGCGACTTGCGGAACTCTTTGGTCTTGGGTTCTTTGACCTCAAAGTTATCCACCACCGTGAGCTGGCCATCGGCCAGCTTGGCCGCCAGCGCCGAACGCAGAGCGCCCAGCAGCTTCTTGCGGGGAAAGTCATATTCGTAGGAGCGCGGCTGCGGTCCATGCACCGTGCCGCCATGCCGCCACAGGGGCGAGCGGATGGAGCCCACGCGAGCGCGGCCCGTCCCCTTCTGTCGCCACAGTTTCTTCCCCGAACCGGAAACCAGTTTGCGATTCTTGGTGGCGTGGGTGCCGGCGCGCTGCGCCGCCCGGTAGTGCTTCACCGCCTCCCAAAGCAGGTCTTCGTTCACCGCGCCAAAAATTTCCTCGGCCAGGTCGAACTTTCCTACTTTGTCGCCGCTCAGATTTAAGACGTCAATCGTTGCCATGTTTAAGCTCTCAGCTGTCAGCTCTCAGCAAAACGAACTGGCTTATTTCTTTTTCGCCGCCTGCCGCTTCGAGGCCTTCAACGGGTCAACCGTGCCCGCACCGGCGAATCCGCGCCGTTCTCTGGGCGGCTTCTTCGCCTTGTGAATCAGCACATAGCCCCCATTGGGACCAGGAACGCTGCCTTCCACCACCAGCAGGTTCTCCTCTTTGTCGATTCCTAGCACGCGCAGGTTACGCATGGTCACGCGATCCGTTCCCATGTGCCCCGACATGCGCATGCCCTTAAAAACGCGTGACGGAAACGCTGACGAACCAATGGAGCCGGTAATCTGGAACATCGAACCGTGGGACTTGGGGCCGCCGCCGAAGTGGTGGCGCTTCACGACACCGGCAAAACCGCGCCCCTTACTGGTACCGATCACGTCTACAAATTTTTCGCCCTCGAAAATGTCCACCAGAACCCGGTCGCCCACCTTGCTCTGGCCGCCATCGCCGCTGGCCCCATCTACCTCGATATCGACTTCGCGGAGCAGGCGTACCGGAGGCATATTGTTCTTAGCCAAATGCCCCAGTTCCGCCTTGCTCAGCCGCGACTGCTTGACGAATTCGACCAGGCCTATCTGCGCCGCATCGTAGCCGTCCTTGGTGGCCGTCTTTCGCTGCGTGATCACGCAGGGGCCGGCCTTCAGCACGGTGGCAGGATGCACCTCGCCATTGCTGTCGAACAGCTGCGTCATGCCGACTTTTTTGCCTAAGATTCCTGTGACTGCCATAAATTCAGCTCCTAGCTCTTGGCTTCCAGCTAGTAGCTGGAAGCTAGCGGCTAATCAGCTATTTGTGTTCTTTTCCAAACGCCTTGATCTCGACATCCACGCCCGCCGGCAGATCCAGCTTCATGAGCGCGTCCACCGTTTGTGGCGTGGGCTCCAGGATGTCCACCAGGCGCTTGTGGGTGCGAATCTCGAACTGCTCCCGCGACTTCTTGTCCACGTGCGGCGAACGCAGCACGCAGTACTTATTCTTCATCGTGGGCAGCGGAATCGGTCCCGCCACGTTGGCCCCAGTCCGCTTCACGGTCTGCACGATCTCGCTGGTGGACTGGTCCAGCACCCGGTAGTCATACGCCTTCAGGCGAATCCGAATTCTCTCTTTTCCGTTCACGTTTCCTCTGCTTCTTCAGCCTCGCCGTATCCGGCCGCTGAAGGAAAGATCTTGCGGCATGTTACCTGCCGCTTATTTTCAGCCTCTAGCTTCTAGCTAGTAGCTAGTAGCTAGTAGCTACTGAATGATCTCCGAAATGGTGCCCGCGCCTACCGTGTGCCCGCCTTCGCGAATGGCGAAGCGCAGCCCTTTTTCCAGCGCCACCGGCGTGATCAACTCGATGGCCAGGCTCACGTTGTCCCCCGGCATCACCATTTCCGTGCCCGCCGGCAGCTCCGCTACCCCGGTCACGTCCGTCGTCCGGAAGTAAAACTGCGGCCGGTAGCCCTTGAAGAACGGCGTGTGCCGCCCGCCTTCTTCCTTGGTCAGCACGTACACCTCGCCTTTGAACTTGGTGTGCGGCGTGATCGAGCCCGGCTTGGCCAAAACCATCCCGCGCTCCACGTCTTCCTTGGCTACGCCGCGCAAGAGCAGGCCGGCGTTGTCGCCCGCCATGCCTTCGTCCAAGGTCTTCTTGAACATCTCCACGCCCGTGACCACCGTCTTGCGCGTGTCGCGGAAGCCCACGATCTCCACTTCCTCGCCCACCTTCACCTTGCCGCGCTCGATCCGGCCGGTCACCACCGTGCCGCGCCCGGAGATCGAAAAAATATCCTCAATCGGCATCAGGAACGGCTTTTCGATATCGCGCTGCGGCAGCGGCACGTTCTTGTCCACCGCCTCCATCAGCTCGTCAATCTTCTTCTCCCACTTCTCTTCCCCGTTCAGAGCCCCCAGGGCCGAGCCCCGGATCACCGGCACATCGTCGCCGGGAAACTGATAGCCCTTCAAGAGCTCCCTGACTTCCAGTTCCACCAGGTCGAGCAGTTCGGGATCGTCCACCGCGTCGCACTTGTTCAGAAACACCACGATGTAGGGCACGCCTACCTGGCGCGCCAAGAGCACGTGCTCGCGCGTCTGCGGCATGGGCCCGTCGGTCGCCGCCACCACCAGGATGGCGCCATCCATCTGCGCCGCCCCCGTAATCATGTTCTTGATGTAGTCGGCGTGGCCGGGGCAGTCCACGTGGGCGTAGTGCCGGTTGGGCGTCTCGTATTCCACGTGCGCGGTGGCGATGGTGATGCCGCGCTCCCGCTCCTCGGGCGCGTTGTCGATCGAATCGAACGAACGGAACGACACCTTGGGATTGTGCTTGGACAAAACCTTGGTGATGGCCGCCGTCAGCGTGGTCTTGCCGTGATCGATGTGCCCGATCGTCCCCACATTCACGTGCGGCTTATTACGCTCAAATTTCTCTTTCGCCATTTCGTAGCTCCATATGCCCCCAACGGGGACCTGCTATGTATAAGTTCCTCTTGCGGGACATGCGTCCCAAGTAATCCTGCTACCGCGAAACCGTCTTGCCCTGCACCCGGGCCACAATTTCCTCCGCCACTGACTGCGGCGCCTGCTCATAACGCGAGAAGTGCATGGAAAAAGTGGCGCGGCCCTGAGTGCGCGAGCGCATATCAGTGGCGTAGCCGAACATTTCCGAAAGGGGAACGAAGGCCCGGATCACCTGCGATCCGGCGCGGTGCTCCACGCCTTCCACCCGGCCGCGGCGCGAGTTCAGGTCGCCGATGATGTCGCCCATGAACTCGTCCGGCACCACCACCTCCACCGACATCACCGGCTCCAGCAGCACCGGGCTAGCCTTGCGCGCGGCTTCTTTGAACGCCATGGAGCCAGCGATCTTGAACGCCATTTCGCTGGAATCCACTTCGTGGTAGCTGCCGTCGTAGAGCGTGGCCTTTATGTCCACCATCTCATAGCCGGCCAGAACGCCGCCTTCCATGGCCTCTTTAATGCCCTGATCAACCGGCTTGATGTACTCCCTGGGCACCGAGCCGCCCACGATGTCGTTGACGAATTCGTAGCCCTTGCCCGGCTCTTGCGGCTCCAGCTTGATTTTCACGTGACCGTACTGGCCGCGCCCGCCGGTCTGGCGGATAAACTTGCCTTCCGCCTGCGAAGGCTTGCGGATGGTCTCGCGATAAGCCACCTGCGGCTTGCCAACGTTGGCCTCGACCTTGTACTCGCGCATCATGCGGTCGATGATGATCTCCAGATGGAGTTCGCCCATGCCGCTGATAATGGTCTGGCCGCTATCCGGATCGGTATTGACTTTGAAGGTAGGGTCTTCTTGCGCCAGGCGGGCAAGAGCGATACCCATCTTCTCCTGGTCGGCCTTGGTCTTGGGCTCTACCGCTACGGAAATGACGGGCGCCGGAAATTCAATCGATTCCAGCAGCACGGGATGATTCTTGTCGCAGATGGTGTCACCGGTCGTGACGTTCTTCAGTCCCACCGCGGCGCAGATGTCGCCCGCATAGATCTCGCTGATTTCTTCGCGTTTATTGGCGTGCATCTTCAGCAAGCGCCCGATGCGCTCACTGCGCTGCTTGCTGACCACATAAACGCTGTCGCCCGTCTTGAGCTGGCCGGAGTAAATGCGGATAAACACCAGCTGCCCGACAAACGGGTCGGTCATGATCTTGAACGCCAAAGCAGAGAAGGGCTCGTTGTCATCGGCCTTGCGAATTACCGGTTTGCCCGAATCCGGATCGGTTCCTTCCACCGGCGGAATGTCCAGCGGCGAGGGCAGGTAATCCACCACCGCGTCCAGCAGCGGTTGCACGCCTTTGTTCTTGAAAGCGGTTCCGCAAATCACCGGGAATAATTTCAGCCCGATTGTGCTTTTGCGCAGCGAATGCTTCAGCTCTTCCGGCGAGATGTTCTCGCCTTCCATGTACTTGTGCAGCAGATCGTCGTCGTTTTCCACGATGGTCTCAACCATCTGGCTATGGAAAGCGGTAGCCTTCTTCTGAAGCTCGGCGGGGATGTCCTGTTCCACGAACTCGGCGCCCAGGGTCTCATCTCGCCAGATAATGGCCTTCATGGAGAACAGGTCAATCACGCCTTTAAATTTGTCTTCTTGTCCGATGGGGAGCTGAATGGCTACGGGGCGGGCGTTGAGGCGTTTGCGGATGGTATCGATGGCGTGCTCGAAATCGGCGCCCATCTTGTCCATCTTGTTAATGAAACAAATGCGCGGCACGCCGTACTTATCGGCCTGGCGCCACACGGTTTCCGACTGCGGCTCCACTCCGTGCACGGCGTCGAATACGGCGCAGGCGCCGTCCAGTACGCGCAGAGAGCGCTCCACCTCGGCGGTGAAATCTACGTGGCCAGGCGTATCGATGATGTTGATGCGGATATCGCGCCAGAAACAGGTGGTCGCGGCGCTGGTGATGGTGATGCCGCGCTCCTGCTCCTGCTCCATCCAATCCATGGTTGCAGTGCCTTCGTGGACCTCGCCGATGCGGTGCGTCCGCCCCGTGTAGAACAGGACGCGCTCCGTCGTCGTGGTCTTCCCGGCATCGATGTGCGCCATGATGCCGATATTCCTGCAACGCTCTAATGGAACTTCTCTCGCCACTTTCTTATCCGTTTCCCTGTCGAATCCGTTTTTACCAGCGATAATGCGCGAACGCCTTGTTGGCTTCCGCCATGCGGTGCACGTCTTCCTTCTTCTTGATCGCTCCGCCCCGCGCATTCGCTGCGTCGATCAGCTCATCCGCCAGCTTGTCGATCATGGTCTTGCCCGAGCGTTCCCGCGAATACTGCAACAGCCAGCGAATCGCCAGCGACTGCCGCCGGAACGGGTTCACTTCCACGGGAACCTGGTAGTTCGCGCCGCCCACGCGCCGCGTCTTCACTTCCAGCACCGGCTTGCAGTTCTCGACCGCCTTTTTGAACACCTTCAGCGGGTCATCGTTGGCCCGCTCCTGAAGCTGCTTCATGCTTTGATAAAAAATCTTTTCGGCCGTCGATTTTTTCCCGTCCCACATCAT
Organism: Terriglobales bacterium; assembly: GCA_035295475.1. Lineage (GTDB taxonomy): Bacteria > Acidobacteriota > Terriglobia > Terriglobales > Acidobacteriaceae > JAICWP01. The sequence continues at coordinate 11 of DATGIY010000397.1, read as the reverse complement.
CGAGCAGATGA
>DATGIY010000396.1:0-3536 GCA_035295475.1 Terriglobales bacterium | reverse complement strand
TGTGAAATCCGCGACAGGCCCGAGCCGTCCAGTTTCACGCGATAAAGCTGACGGTCGCGGGCGTCATCCTTGTTGGCGGTGAAGTACACCCACCCGCCGTCCTCGTCCAACCCATCCAGGCCGCTCACCTCGTAATCGCCGTTTTCCAGCTGCTTTTCCAAACGAGCATCGGCGGCGACCGGACTATTTTGGTTAAAGCTGTACAAATAGAGGTGCGTGTAGCCAGTCCGCCAGCTAGACCACAAAAACCGGTCCCCCGTCTTGAGCACCTGAAAATCGTCGCTCACATCGAGCCAGTAGGGGTTCGTCTCCTCCAGCACACGGCGCGATTTGCCGGAAACGGCATCCACGAAGTACAGGTCCAGCTTGTTTTGCGCCCGGTTGAGCACCTGCACCCAAAGCCAGCCATCGCGAATCCAGCCAAAACGGGGAATGTAGATATCCTGGTCGTTGGTAAGGTCAATCCATTTGATCTTGCCGCCGTCCGAGCCGACCACGCCCAGCCGCACCGCGGGATTGGGATCGCCCGGCTTGGGATATTTTTCGTTTTCCACGCTCGCCTGAACATCGAGCAAATCGGACAGCGGGTAGGTGGGCACCTCTTTCTCGCTCATCTGCAGGAAGACAATATGGTTCCCGCCGGGCTCCCAGAAGTAGTTGCTGCGGGCATCGAGTTCCTCCGCATAAACCCAGTCCACTTCCCCGTTAAGCAGGTCGGTGGAAACGGTGCTGGAGTTGAGCTGCTGCTTCTTAATCTTGGGATTGGCGGCTTCCGTGATCTCCTTCTCCAGCGCCCCTGCTTCCAGCGGGCGCACGTAGATGTTGTGGTCGCGAATGTAGGAGATGCGTTTGCCGTCGGGCGAGAATTTGGGGTCGCCAGTAGCTTGTGGCGCTGAGGTGATCTGCACCGCCGTGCCGCTATCCAGCGAGTAGTACCAGAGCTGACCCATGGAATCGAACAGCAGGTGCTTTGAATCGGGCGCCCAATGGTAAGCCGCGACCTGATAGCGCTGAATCCAGGTCTTCTCCCGTTCACTCTTGATTTTGCTGATCGGAGGCGCCAGCGTGGCCAGCTTCTCTTCCGCCACCAGGACGGCTTTCTTTCCCGTAGTCGCGTCTACGTACCACAAGGCGCCATGTTCGCCGGAAGCGTCGCGCTGCACGAACGAAACCTTCTTGCCATCCGGGCTCCAGGCGATATTTTGCGGAGCGCGCCCCGTGATTCCCCCTTCGCTGAAGATTTTTTCGATGGTCAGATTCTGGCTTCCCGCCGGCGCCGATGCCTGCGCCAGGACAACCGTAACGGCCAGAAGGGGGGATAGGAGAGCGGTCAACAACCACCAATTCGGCTTCACTTTTGTCTCCAGCAATGGCGGTCGCCCGAAGAAAAGAGGGGCTGAAAAGTGTAACACCAGTGGTCGGTGGAGGCGGCCAGCATGCCCTCGCTCCCCAAAAGCAAAAACGCGAGCGCACACGCCTATTGCCGCCGAAATTTGGGGGGAGTAGCGAGAAAAAGCCTGCAGCGCACTCAACTGATAACTGGCTCTATCGCATCAGCAGCCAGATTCTGGCAATTTCAAACAGAGCGATACCAATGCCAGTCAGAAAATAGAGGTTGTAAACCGTGCTGCGCCTGGGGACGGAAGGCAGCACCAGGCCGCGCTGGCGAAAAAGGACTACCAGGGAAGCTTCCTGCTCCAGCATGAAGTCGGCGATGGGGCGATGGAGCAGGGCGATGGCCAGCCCGATCACCAGGCGCACGATTTCCATTGCTAAAGTCACAGGATTGCCTAAATTGTAGGGCGCAACACTTGCCTTCTCAATCGGGGAAATAGCTGAGAAAAGCAGCCTGGTTTGCGGCAAAATCGGCCCCTCAGGGCAGCCGGACGCCCCTAACTGACCGGCCAAAGGCCCTCGGCGGCGCCCCTGAAGCCTGGTTCTGCGTGCTAAAATAACCGCAGTATTAAGCCGTCCCGATGCTTCCTGACATTCAGAGGCTCATAGAGCTCCAAAAAAACGATGCGGAAATTCAGCGCCTGCAGGACGAGGTAGCCGCTCTTCCCCGCCGTGTAGCCGAAATCGAGTCCAAACTGGCCAGCACCAAGGCGCAAGTCGAGCGCGCCCGGGCCACCATCAAGGCCGACGAGAGCAATCGCCGCAAGATGGAAATGGATATCCAGTCCTTGCAGCAGAAAATCTCCAAGTATCGCGATCAGTCCCTCGACGTGAAGACCAACGAGCAATACAAGGCTCTCATGCATGAGGTCAGCTTTGCCGAGCAGGAAATCCGCATCATTGAGGACAAAATCCTGGAAAGCATGCTGGACGTCGAGGAGAACGAAAAGAGGCTCAAAACGGCGGAGGCGGAACTCAAAGCCGAAACCGCGGAGATTGAAAAGGAGAAAGCCGAGGCTCGCCGCCGTACCGCCGAGGACGAAAAGCAGCTTGCCGACTTTAATCGCGAGCGCGACCAGCTGCGAGCGGCTGTTGCCCCCGACCTTCTACGTCACTACGAGCGGGTGCGCAAGCTGCGCCGCACGGCGCTGGCGGAAGCTCGCGACCACAAATGCTCTGCCTGCCAGGTAATGCTCAGGCCCCAGGTCTATAACGACGTCCGTACCAACCAACAGATCATCATCTGCGATTCCTGCCAGCGGATCCTCTACTACGTACCCCCGGCCGAAGGTGAAGCCGCGGTTGCCGCCGCACCGGATGCTCACGCCCAAGCCCCTGCTGCTCAATAGCTTGGCGCTTGTCTTCTGTCGATTCCCTACCCCCTGAACTACCCTGTACTTGCGGCCGAGGTCCAGATGGAAGGCTGCAAACCCTTGCATTTCGCGCTCGGAATGAACCACAATGAAGTCCCTGAGAGACGACTTGGCTACCCTCCCCAAGCCGAGGTATCGACCAGCCCGCCCTCCCCAACCAGGGACCCCTGCGGCGCCACGGCTTCAGGCCTTGCCGGGCAAGGGCGCCGTCTCCGCCAGTTCCTCTCTGCTTGGCCTGCAGGCGCAAGCTCCGCCCGCTGTTGCTGATCCCGCGCGTCCGGAATCGGGATTTCCGCAAGCCCTTGCGGCGCACCTGTCGCAGGTCGAACAGGGGCTGAAGGCGGTCTGGCGATGGTGGCTGCGAGCCGATTTCCTCACGCGCCAGCTGCCGGCATTCGTGCTGGCCCTGGGCATTTGGGCTATGACGGCTCGCTCGGCCTGGCAGAGTGAGGAATCCGCTACTCCCCTTCTTTTGCAGAGTATTGCCCAAATCCGTCAGGCCAGGGCTCACCCTCATCCCCAAGCCTCCGGCCTCACGGCTGGCATAAGCGTTACTGTCCCCGCGGTCAACATTTCTCCCCAGCCGAGCCCTGGAGCGGGGCGCAGAGTGCTCGCGTCTTTGCGCCTCTGGCTGCTGCCTCAGCCGGCAGCTCCCGAAGAAGTGGACGGCAACCCCAATGAGCGGGTCTGGGTGGACATGAAAACCGGCCTCTACTACTGTCCCGGCGCGGATTACTACGGGTATGGCGGCGACAGCCGGGGCAAGGT
>DATGIY010000395.1:0-5325 GCA_035295475.1 Terriglobales bacterium | reverse complement strand
GAGTACCAGCGGACCTTCAGGGTCTCAATTCCCATGTGCAGCCCGTCTTTCAAATAGCTGACCTTGCTGCGCTCGTCGTGCGCCCACTCCACCGCAATCTCGCGTACCGGCAGTCCCAATTTGCGGGCTAAAAACAGCAGTTCCGGGTCGAAACCCCAGCGCTCGATCTTCTGCCTTGAGAACAATGCTTGCGCGGCGCGCGCTGTAAACGCCTTGAAGCCGCACTGCGTGTCTTTGAATTTCAATCCCAGCATGATGCGCAAGTGCAGGTTAAAAACTCTTCCAAAAAGCTGGCGGTAGAAGGGCTGGCGCTCCGTCTGCAATTCGCTGCGCAACCAGCGTGACCCGATGGCCACTTCCGCCCCGTCGGCCAGGGCGGCAAAGAGTTTGTTAGCCTCGTAGATGGGCGAAGACAGGTCGGCGTCGCTGAACAGCAGCAGATCTCCGCGAGCGTTCAACATGCCATTGCGAACGCTGTAGCCCTTGCCTCGATTTCCGGGATTTTGCAGCAGCCGCACCGCGGGATTCTTTTGCGCATAACCTCGAACAATGGCCGGCGTCTGGTCGCGCGAACCGTCATCCACCACGATGACTTCGGCATTCCAATTCTGCTGCGAGATGTAGGCGAGAATCTTATCCAGGGTCGCGGTGATGCGTTGCCCCTCGTTGTACGCCGGGATGATGATGCTGTAGGTTGGTCGCTCGCTCAGAATTGTCGCCATGCCGGTCGCCGGGATCTCGCCCCGTGCCAGTTCGATGGTACTGCTTCACCTTCGGTTGCGGAAGCCGAACCCCGAATTCATTGGTACGATGTCGGGAATCAGAGGGGTGTCGTCCTTAAGCTACTTGGGCCTGCCCTGCCAGCATGGCGAAGAATTCGGCTACCAGTTCGCCATCCCATAAGCCGGCGCGAGCTTCTTCGTGCATGGTGCGCGCCGCCTGCTCGTGCGTGAGCGCCGGCTTGTAGGGCCGCTCGGTGCGCAAGGCATCATACACATCCACTACCTGCAGGATACGCGATAATAAGGGTATTTCGCGTCCGGTCAGCCCATCCGGATATCCGGTGCCGTTCCAGTGCTCGTGGTGATGGCGAATGATGGGCAGCACCAGGCGTAAGGACTTGAGGGGCTTGCAAATATTCTCCCCGGTAATGGGATGTTTTTTCATGAGCTCCCATTCTTCGGGGGATAAATTAGCGCCCTTTTTCAGAATCTCGTCGGGCACGGTGATTTTGCCCAGGTCATGCAGGTAGCCGCCGCGGCGCAACGCCACGATGGAGAGTTCATCCAGTCCCAGGCGTCGCCCCAGGTCGCCGGCATAACGCGCCAGTCGCTCGCAGTGGCCCTCGGTGTAAGGATCGCGGGCCTCTACGCTCAGCCCCAGCGTGCACAGCACCGCTTCCGCATTTTCCAGTTCGTCGGTGAACTCTTTCAGCTTGAGCAGCGACTTTACCCGGGCAAACAGCTCTTCCGGGAAAATCGGCTTGTTGAGAAAATCGTCGGCGCCCGCCTCAATGCCCCTGACCTTGTCTTCCCGGTCGGTTAGGCCCGTAATCATGACCACAGGAATCAGCCGCGTAGCGGGATCGTCTTTCAGTTCCCGGCACAGTTCGTAGCCGGACTTGCCGGGCATTACCACATCCAGCAGGATTAGATCGGGATGGTGCTGCCGCAGTTTCTGTTCGGCCTGCTCCACGTGCAGCGCCACCATGACTTCATAGCCCTTGGAAGTCAGCAACTCCCTCATTAACAAAGCGTTATCGGCATTGTCGTCCACTACCAGGATGGTGGCGACTCGCCGTCGCAGAACTTCGGTCATTTCTCCCTGAGAGGAGGAGAGCTGCAGATTGGTTGCATCCAGGGGTGGGGGAAACCTCATGACTGTGACCCGACTACCCCCGCATTGTAAGGCCATGAGGGCTGGCTTGCCAAACGCCAACTGACGTACCTCCTGCTTGCCTGGATTCCTCCCCCGGATTAGGCTGAGCGCATGGGCGGCGTAGCGCGTTATCTCCTGTTAATCTGCCTGGCGGCGGCTCCCGCCTTTGCCCGTCAACACCGGATTACCTGGGGTAAGTGGTTGCCGGTCAAGTGGTTTATTGGCCCTACTGACGACAAAATCCAGCCCATGAATGTGCGCGTGCTCTATGTGGACGGCCACGTAAAAGAATTCACCACTGGGCAGCCGCGCGATATTACCGACCAGTTGTTTGTGGTTCGCCGCGCTTATCGTTTGAACGATCAGCTGCCCCAGGATGCCAATAACGTCCCCCATTGGAAGTGGCAGCGAGGCGGCTGGCTGCTGGTAGACCGCAGCAGCGGGCGCGTCTCTCAGCTCAAATTGCCCAATTTCGATCCTTTTTACTCGGTCGCCAGCTGGTACCGCGACTATGTCGCCTATTGCGGTATATCTGATGATGGAGAAAAGGTTTACGCGGTGGTCACACAATTGGGCAGCAAGAAGGCAATGGTGCGGCAGGAGTTGGGAGCGGCCTCGCAGTCCAGCGTTCCCGATTCGGAATGCCAGGCTCCCGTCTGGCAGCGCAATCCGATACAGGTTACCTTCCAGCCGCGCGGCGGCAAGGCCTTAACCTTTAATGTCCACGGCGGTGCCGCCGACCTCGCCACCGCCCGCTGAATAAATCGGCCTGCTTCGGGCGTAATTCTCCGCCGAAAACCGGAGCCCCGAGCTGTCCAAAAGCCAAAAAACGGGGGCGGAATAGCCGCCCCCGGATCAGGAAATATGGACAACCTCAGAACTCGTAGCGCAATGCGAACTGCATCACGCGGGGGTTGGTGAGCAAGCCACTGAAATCGCCGAATGCTGGTCCGGCATCGATGCCCGTGGTCACGGTTTGCACATCGAAGCGGGTCAAATTCAGAACGTTGAACACTTCCCAACGGAATTGCACGGAATGAGACTCGTTATAGGGCATCTGCCAGCGCTTGCTGAGGCCCGCGTCCAGACCGGCATAGCCAGGTCCACGAACCGTATTGCGCATGCCGCTCTCGCCCGGTAGATCATGACGGAACGCTCCGATTCCCGTTGCTCCTTGGGGATCAGCAAACAGGTTCACGGTGCCATCCGGGTTCTTGTAGACGCCGGTATGTACCGGGCCAATTTGCATAGCCTCGCCGCCCAGTTGCCAATTGGTTGGCCAGGTGGCTCCGTTGCTTATGCTGACCGGAAACCCGCTCGTCCAGCGTGCTAGTCCCGACAGTTGCCACCCACCAATGACAGCGTTGAGTACCCCATGCGCACCCCTGCCAAACGCTTTGCCTCTGCCAAACGGCAGCTCCCCAATCCAGGTAAAGTTGAATTGGTGTGTGGCGTCAAAATCCGAAACGCCACGCAATTGGCTGGGATCCCAGGAATTGATAATGTTGCCGCCCAAGCCGCTCCAGGCATCCACACGTTCCGCGTCGGACTGCAGGTCGATGGACTTCGAGAAGGTATAGTTGAAATTGAACTGTATACCGTGCGTCATCTTCTTGCGAAGGTTCACTTGCAGCGCGTTGTAACTGGCGGCACCGATGGAACGCCAGGCATAGAGAGAGTGGAACTGACTATCGAAGAAGGTGTTGGGTCCCTTGATGGGATAGTAGGCACCGGAAGTACCCTGAATGCCCGCGTTACCGGAAAAATCTGAGCCATAAAAATCCAGCACGCCGAGAGCTGTGGTTTCGTTGCCGGAAAAGCAACTGTAAAGGTCATAAACGGCCTGCAACGCACTGGTAGTTGAGCCTCCGCTGCAGAACAGCGTGTACGCGTCGCCGGGCTTCAAGGGATTAAGCATGTTCTGCCAGTATGCCGCCGTGGGCCCAACCATATTCGGCGTAACGGAAGACGTCGGTGGCGGGTTCTTCCCTGAATAAAGCCTGGCCAGAGCTTGTGCCGCTTGGAAGTAACTCACCCCCGATTTAGGGTCCACTAGATTCAGGGGCATGGCCAAGTCTTCCTGGGCCAAAAGACGATGCGACAGGTGGCCCACATAAGAAATCTCCAGGCTCATGTCCTTGGGCAACTCTCTGCCCACGGAGAAATCCAGAGCATAGGAGTAGGGCGTCTTGATGCTATTGTCCAATCCCCAGTAAATTGCCAGTCCGGTGCCGCCAGGAGGAGGCGTGTAGGGGAAGCCTCCCGGGGGTGCAGGGGGAAACACTACCCGGCCTGTTTGGTCCGTAGTGGGAATCGTATTCAGACCCGTGAGGCGGGGCGCAGTGGCCACACTGGGAACTATCGAATTCGACAACTGTGTGGACAGCCCGAACGAGCCGCGCCGGTCAAATGTATCAAGCAAACCGGCACCGATGCGGTCATACACGATGCCGAAACCGCCGCGTATGACGGTTTTGTCGCCGTCACCGACCAGGCTCTTCAGCCAGCCACCATTCGGCCGGGGCGTGTAAGCGAAACCCAGGCGAGGAGCAAAATCGTGGTAGTCCCAGTTGTAATAACCTTCCTTGCCATTGGCGGGTCCAGCCAAGTTGAAGGAGATCGTGGGATCCGCTTGGGAGCCGATTCCCTTAAGCATATTTTGGCCGCGCAGCTTATACCACTGACCCAGACTGAAGGTCGGTGCGACCTGGGTTCCACTGGTTTCCCAGGGCGGAGAAAACAGCTCGTACCGCAGCCCGTAAGTCAGGATCAAGTTGGGTTTGAGGCTGAAGGAGTCCTGAGCGTAAAACTCGTACTCATCAGCGCCCCACCGCCTTTTCACTGGTGCGCCCTCAGGGAGTACCCCGCCCGTCTTTGTGTAGTTGTAGCTCGCATCCAATTCGCTGACGATACCCATCATGGTCATGAGGGGATAATCGTACGAGTTGTTGAAGCCGCTGGCCACGGCAGGGAACCCGTTGCTGAATGGATCCAGCGGACTAGGCTTGTTGGCGAGCCCGGCGGTGTCTAAAGCCGAGGCATTGGTCACACCATCCGGGAATGAGTTGATGAAATTGGAACGGGGATTCCGGATGAAGCGGATGTTCGTGCCAAACCTCATGCTGTGCCTGCCTTTTCGCCATGACAGGTCATCGACCAGGTTGTGGACCGGGGTCTGCAGCGTGTTGCTGCGGACAGTCGCAAGGCTGGAGTTGTTGCTCGTGCTGTTGTCGTTCAAGCCGCGGAAAAAGATGATCGGCTGCGTGTCATTGTTCCCGATATCCCCGAAACTCTGCCGCGTGTAACCCCACCGGAAGTCATTAAGTAAGGTGGGGCGCAATGTCGCCGTATAGCCCACCGTGAAGCCTTTGCTGTAGTTAACGAACTTCTGCAGGGGCGTTGTGCCCGGGAGGTAGGGAACATCGGAATTGTTGTCGTTGCGCAGAG
>DATGIY010000394.1:0-2143 GCA_035295475.1 Terriglobales bacterium | reverse complement strand
CTTTCGGTCACGATCAAAGGCCGCAATGAGGAGGGCTATTACGAGCTGACCCGCGGCAGGGTTGGCCATCCCACCAGCTGGGAAGAACTGGAGAAAGCGTTCGCCGAGAAGACGACGATCGTGGGCACGGTAACGGGCGCGGTAAAAGGCGGGCTGTCGGTGGATGTGGGGGTAAGGGCATTCCTGCCGGCTTCGCGCAGCGGGGTGCGCGACGCGGCGGAGATGGAGAAGCTGGTGGGACAGGAGATCCGCTGCCGCATCACCAAGCTGGACGCGGCGGATGAAGACGTGGTGGTGGACCGGCGAGTGATCGCCGAGGAAGAAGCCGGCGCCGCCAAAGAGCGCCGCTTCGGCGAGATCCAAGAAGGGGAAACCGTGCACGGAATTGTGCGCAGCCTGGCCGACTATGGCGCCTTTGTGGACATCGGCGGCGTGGATGGCTTGCTGCACGTGGGAGACATCTCGTGGCAGCGGATCGGCAAAGCGGCAGACGTGCTTTCGGTGGGCGACGAGATCGAAGCCAAAGTGCTGAAGGTGGATCGGGAGAAGCAGCGCATTTCGCTGGGCATGAAGCAGCTGCAGCCTAATCCGTGGGACACGGTGGCGGGAAAGTATCGCATCGGGGAGCGCGCGCGCGGCGCGGTTACGCGCACTACGGATTTCGGCGCCTTCGTGGAATTGGAGCCTGGGATCGAAGGCCTGATTCATATTTCGGAAATGTCGTGGACACGGAGGGTGAAGAAGCCGAGCGATGCGGTGAAGCCGGGGGAAACGGTTGAGACCGTGATTCTGGGAGTGAACCCGGCCGAACACCGCATATCGCTGGGGCTGAAGCAGGCGCTGGGGGATCCCTGGGCAGACGTAGCACAGCGTCTGCTGCCGGGCGCGGCGGTGGAAGGGCCGGTGGTCAGCATTACCAAATTCGGCGCCTTTGTGCAGATTGCTGAAGGAGCGGAGGGGATGATCCACGTGAGCGAGATCAGCGCCGAGAAGCGTGTGAACCATCCCCAGGACGTGCTGAAGGCCGGGCAGGTGGTAAAGGCCCAAGTGTTGAGCGTGGACACCGAAAAGCGCCAGATCAAGCTCAGCATGAAACAGCTGGCGCCCACCAGCATCGAGGAATATCTGGCGGAGCATCACGCGGGCGACGTGGTTACCGGACGCACGCTTGAGGTTGGGGGCGGCCAGGCGAAGGTGGAATTGGGCGAAGGCATCCAGGCCACGTGCCGGGTGGATACGGCGACTGCCGGCAAGGAAGAAACGCGCTCTACCGCCAAAGTGGATCTGGCGGCGCTGAGTTCGATGCTGCAGGCGCGGTGGAAGGGCGGGGCTGTGGCCGGCAGTGCTAACCCAGAGCCGGTGCGCGCCGGGCAGGTGCGGCAGTTCCGCATCACCGGTCTCGACGCAGCCGCGAAGAAGATCGAACTAGAGCCGGCGTAAGTACCACCTCAAAGCTACTCGCGAATCCTACTCTGCTCGCGCAACTCCGTTTGCGTCCTGCTCTATCTCTTATGGAAATGATGCTCTCCGGCTGGCAACTCACTCCCATGTGCCACGATCCAAGCGCCAAGATGTTGGGGCGAACATGGCGAGAAGTGGGGTCGTGGTGTTGCTGGGTGTGGCGGTCGTGATGGGGGCGGTGATTCCGGCCGCGGCTAGAGAAACAAAGAAGAGAGCCGAGGGTGGGGTCAGGAAATACGTGATCATGAACCTGCTGCTGGCAGCGGGCGATTATGAGAGCGCGCACGCAGTGCAGCATCCGGGCGGGTGCATGGAAAGCAATCCCGCTTTCAACCGCTATCCCGGGCGGATGCGATTCTATGGCGAAGGCCTGGCGATCGACGCCGGCCCGGAATTGGTGGGTTGGCTGCTGCATCGCAAGCACGTTTCGCTGTGGCGCCTGCCGTTCGCCGTGGTAGCAGGTTGGCACGCCGAGGGCCTGGTCACCAACCTGCGGTGCAACAGCGAGGTGCGGTGAGGATCTGCGGCTCAGTGAGTTGCCGGCGCCAGGCTGGTGACGCCGTGCTTCGCCAGGAACGCCTGCACGGCGGGATAGGCGATCAAATCATCTTCGGGTGCGTAGTGGCCGTGCTTTTCACCGCGAATAGTGATGAGTTGGTTGGGGACGCCGGCCCTGTCGAGG
>DATGIY010000393.1:0-5953 GCA_035295475.1 Terriglobales bacterium | reverse complement strand
AAGCCAGGACCGAGGCCTGGCGGTCGAGACCGCCGACTACCTTGGGAATATCGCGGCGCGCGACAGTGTCGTTCCCCGGATCCTCGCGCTCCGGCGAGAAGGCTACGTAGAAATCGCCTTTCTCGGCATTGTTACGGAATGCCTTCAGGTTGCGGCCATTGCGTTCAAGAATAGGAACGAGGACTTCTTCCGTGGTGCCGGGATAGGTAGTGCTCTCCAGCACGATCAGATGGCCGGGCCGGACATGGGGCGCGATAGATTCCGCCGTCTTGGTGATATAGCTGAGATCCGGTTCGCGATATTCGTCCAGCGGAGTGGGGACGCAGATGATGACCGCGTCCATGCGCTCCAGGTCGGCAAAATTGGAGGTAGCGGCAAAACCTTGCTCGCGCGCCAGCTGAATCTCGCCCGGCGTGATGCGATAAATGTAGGATCCGCCCTTCTCGAGGGTCTCGACCTTGCGGTTGTCGATGTCAAAGCCGGTAACCGCAAAATGCTGTTCGCTGAAGAGCAGCGCCAGAGGCAAACCAACGTAACCCAGGCCGATCACCCCCACGCGCGCTGTGCGGGCTTCGATTTTGTGCTTAAGCGCACCGGCGAATTCGGTCAGAGTTACAGCTTGCGCAGACATAGATAGCCTCCATCAGGCGATGCGTGCAATCCAGGTACCAACCTCTGTATTCCGCTCCCGGAGCGCAAAACCCGGCACCCGGGCCGGTTTGGGGGCATCCAGAAGGGCTATACCCAAAAGCGGACCTTGGGGGAAGGGGAATGGCTGCAAGACCAGGCACATATTCACGGAAAGGGGAGACTCCAGTGTAGATTCCTTTCCCCGCTCGTTCCAGATGAAAATGTTTGCACAGTCCAAGGGAAATTGGAGGTCCTTGGAGACATTCTACTGCTCTGAGCTGGGAATGAGGAATTAATCACCACGACGGCAGCCGGGGACAGAACCCTCCGTGCGACGGGGTCCAGCCGGTTACCTGTGGGTAGGAGAGGCGCCGCTAACAGAGCGAGAAGCGGATTTTTCCCGGTGCAGCGAGTGCTCGATTTGGCCTACCATGGCCGAAATATCAAGCTCTTTGCCAAGGAAGGTGCAGATCTTGGAGGCGTGCTCCTCAGGAGCCTTTAAGACGGCAGGGTAATCCACATAAAGAACCCCGATATTGGGTTGCTGGCCCAGCCAGGAGCGTATTTGCCCCAGGTGCTTTTCGAAGGCGGCAATGACCTCGGCGGTGGGGGTCTTGGGCACTTCCTTGCCGAGGCGCTCCAGCATATGGTTCTGAGAAGCCACAATCTCCTCGAGCGGCCGGCACATGAAAATAATCCGGTAGTGGTGTTCCTTGGGAAGATTGGGCAGTAGCCAGGAGATGATTTTCACGGCCTTGCCCTCCGCGTCCCGCACCAGCTCCGGGTTTCGAGCCAGGGCCTTCACGGACTCCAATTCGTAATAGCCGCGAGGGTTGTTGGTATCGGCAGAACGCAGGCCGTCAGTGACTACCGGCATGCCTCCCGCCGCCATCATCTGCATCATTAGAGAGGTGCCCGAACGTGGTATGCCCGAAATAACAGTGATCATGTGTGGAGGTGATTTGCTGGGAAGTTTGCCTACTTCCAACTGGCAATAACCAAAATGGGCCTCAGCGCGCTCTAAACCCGCTTCATTATGGTCTACGTGGGAAGCGTCGTCAACCACGCCGATATCCCTAATCCCCCTATAGCTCGTGCCGCCAGCGACAGGTTTTGTGGGCGGAGATACCTGGAAATGCCAGGCTACAGTAACGATTTTCCTTCCATGGACTCCTGGCCCGCCACCCCGAGATGTTGAAGGATAGTGGGGGCCAGATCGACGATGGCTGCGTGGTTATGGACCAGCGGGCGGTTCATGAACAGGATACCGGGCACAGCCTCAGGATCGATGATGTGGTCACCGCTCCAGCGGCGAGTGTTGTCCTCAAACAAAGAATGAGAAAAGCCGCCAAGAGAAGTCTGCCAGGAGACACGGTAGCCGGGATGGAAATTGACGAGCAGGTCGGGAGCCTCTCCGGCATAGGCGCCGGAATAGATTTCCTCGCGCCGAGACACGCTGCGGATGGCTGGCTTGCCACCATCGGCGTCGGGGAAACCGGCTAGCCCGTCCTGAATGGCGCGCCGCACGCGTTCAGCTTCGCTGCTGGCTTCCTCCAGAATGCCGCCAGCTTCGCGGCCTTTCAAATTCAGGTAAATGCCCGCCAGGCCGAGCGAATAGGCGTAAGTTTTCCCCCAGTCGACAGCGGAAAAACCTTCACCCAAACCCTCTTCCGGCTTTTTTCCATCTTTGAGGGCGAGCAGGTTGTTCTGCCACAGCCAAGTGTTGGTGTGGAAAGCGCGGCGAAAGGAGTTGAATCCGTGATCGGAGAGCACCATGAGAACGGTGTTTTCATCAATCTTATCGAGCACGCGGGCGAGCACGGAATCGCAGCGCTGGTAAAGTTCGGTCACCTTCTGCCCCAGTTCGGCGGCGCGATCCGCGTCGAAATTTGGATGGCTGGGATCCAGGAAACGCCAGAACATGTGCTGCAGGCGGTCAGGGGTATCAAAAAGAACAAAGAAGAGTCCTTCGCGGAAGCGCTCCAGCTCGTGCAGCATCATGCGCTCGCGTTCCTGCATCACCAGGTCGCATTGCGCGGCATAGGCTTGCTCATCGAAACGGCCATTGTTGTGGCCGGTGTGGTCCTCAGCCATGCCGACGGTTGAGAACAGGCCAATACTTTCCGAAAGGGCCTTGCCATACTCGGCCGGATAAGTGACAGGGAAGGGGGGTGCCGCCGGGTCAAAGTTGACGGGCGAGGCGTAAAACTCCAGGTGCGGCTCCAGCTGCCGGCAATAGAAGCGCATGATGCCGGTCAGGGACTGCAGCATGGAAAGCTTGAATTTCAGCCGAATCCAGCCGCTCCAGCCTTTTTCCGGGACCTCGGCGCAAGCACCGTTAGCAGCCGTGATCACCAGCTTGCGCCGCTCGCGATCAACTTTAACGCGGATTTCCGCGACCGCATCGGAAGGCGGATTACTGCGCGTGTTGCGTGGCCCAATAGCTCGAGTTACGAATTCGGGAGCACTGTCCAGATAGACAACCTGTTCATGTTCCTTGGGCTGGACGGACCGGTCTTGCGTGTAAAACGTACCCGTACCCTGGCTGCCGCGGAGGTCGGGAACGCCGACCCCGGCCAGCATTTTTCCGGTCAGGCTCTCGGCGGGAAAGGTGCAGGGGCAACGCAGGATGACGCTGGGCACGCCGGCTTTGCTCAGGTGCTGCCACACGGGCACGCCACGGCGGCGATTGACCACTTTCGGAAGAGCGAGCATGCTCTTGGGCCGTTCAAAGCGGCTGAGGGCAATATCGGGAAGGTAAGTTTCGGGGTCGCGGCAAATAAAATCGAAGATGCCGTGGCCGCCGGGATTGGTGCCGGTGGCAAAGGATGACCATGCGACGGGGGTTTCCGCGGGATAGGTAGTGCGCAGCCGGGTATAGGTGCCGGCCTGCCGCAGCTTGGCTAAGTTGGGGAGCTGATTGCGTTCGAGCATCCGCTCGACGATGGCCGGCTCCAGGCCATCGAGGCCCACCACAATGACTTTAGGTTTCACAGTTGAATTTTAACCTCTCCTCGACCCGATCCCGCAATCCACGGGAGTTCTGTGCCGGAAGCCCCTTCTCACAGAGATTGGGGGGATTTCACCTGATCGACACATTTGCTGGGAAGTTTTATGGAAAGCCGGCGGCTTAAGTTGCAGGAAATCGCGATACCATATCGCTCTCCGTGCTGCAGGACCCGAACCACATGCCCGGCGCCTCGCAGGTGTGCGGGATTGGCTGGTTCATTGTCGCGCAGGATAATATTAACCTCCACGCGGGATCCTTCGGAAATGGGAACACCGGCGAAGAGGAATACCCCGCCCAGAGAAACGTTTTCCGTCAGGGCCGAGATTTGGTGCGCCCCATTGTTAATGAGGCTGACGGTAGCGGGCTGCTGGAGAAAGAAACGGCGGCTTTGGCGACGTTCAGTGCTGTTCATCGTTGTTCACACGCCCTGGGGGGTTGGTTAATTTAGTTTTCCTGGTCGTGGGTTGAGCGACGCCCTTTGTGCGGAAAGGCCAGCGCCGGCGGGCTGCAAGCCGGATAAGCAAGGTCGAATACGCGAAGCTAACTAGTGATTTCCTTCCAACAATACGGGCCGGTTGGAAATGTTGATGCTGCCACCGGTAAGAGATACGCGGCGGCCATCCAGTTCCCGTTCTACGGTGAAACCGGAAGGCAGTTTGTAGTCGCCGGTTTGGCCCGGCGTTGCGAGCCACACGATACGGCCATGGTAGCTGCCGTTGTCCTTGCTGATGTCGCAGGTCCAGACTTCACGCCCAGAACAGGGAGAAGAAAAAGTGGCCCCCACCAGCCAGTTCTCGAGCTGCTCGAGAGCGTGAGCGGCCGGCAGGGGCCCCTGCTGCGGGTTCCATATTGTGCCCAGCCGTGGGTTTCCCCAGGCATACCAGTAAACCCGCCGAACACCGAAGGCTGCCTGCAGAATGTAGAGCCGGCTGAGGCTGGACACGGGATCTTCAACCTGTTCAGAGTCACCCCAGCTGCACTCCGTGTCGAACAGCGGTTTTGAGCCCTGCCCATATTCCGACAGCAGGTGGCGATAATCCTCCAGGTAATCAACAATGTTTTCCGGGCGCTTGATATAGGCGTGAAAAGCGATGCCATCGGCATAGCGGCCGCCGCCAGCGGCCAGATAGCTGCGAAACCATTCTTTGGCGCGTTGTTCGCGAATGCCCGAGGGCGGACTCAGGACGACAGCTTCGGGATCGATGCTCTTGATAATGCTCTGAGCATCCTGGGCCATGCGGACAAGCTGTTGCACCGTGCCTTTCCACATGGGCTGGTTGTAGGGCTCATTCCACAGCTCCCAGTACTTGATTCGGCCGGCAGCATGTTTGGCGATGGCGGCGACAAAGTCCTTCCAGTACTGGTCGGAGCCGGTGCCGTCCGGATTCAGGTCCTTGGGCGCGCCGCACATGCCCGGGGCCATGCCGCAACGATTATGGTCATCGGGGCGGGAAGAGGCCCATCTGGGTGTCTTGCCGAAGGTGTAGAGGACTTCAAGATGATGCTCCCGGGCGTCTTCCAGCCGGCGGTCGAGCGTGTCCCAGTCATAGACACCGGGCCGGCGATTGATCTGCGCCCAGTTGGTGCGCGTGTCCCACAACCGCAGCGAACCAAAATCTACCGTGGGCCACTCAATCTGGTCGCGATGTGCCACGTGCATCCCAAAAAATTCTTTGGGAACCTGGGCAAAGGCGGGCGATACCGACAGGCTGGCAAGCACGAGAATGATCGGGAGTATGAGTCGCATTTTACGAACTTTAGCTCGCTTTATGGCAGGCCCACCGGAGTGAGCAGGAAGAGATGAATCGGGCCGGCGTGCTCATTATCGTCCATATCGCTGGGCCGATCGTTGCTGGGATCATGATTCATGGTGCCGATGGCGACGATCTGGCCCCGGCTATTGATTGCTTGAGCCGCGGTCAGTAAAACATTGGCGTCCGCAGGTATGGCTGAGTTCAGGTCGAGCATTCCCCCCTGAGCAGTCCAGAGGAAAGCGCGAGCGCCTAACGAAGTGTCGGACACGCCCACCGCTTCGCCGGAATCACTGATGTCGTAAGCGGCGCTGTAGGTTCCACTTGGCAACGTGCCCAGGTCGCGAACGTCGCCGCTCGCATTCCACAACACGGCATGTGTTCCCCGCGGTCCGGTGGAAGTTCCTGCGACTATGCCGGCCTGATTGATGCGCGAGGCCGCGCTGCTATCGTCGCCCGCCAAGGGCGGCAGCAAGGTCAAACCCTTTCCACTGCTCCAGAGAAATGCGCGCTTGCCTTGGGCGGTTTGTACCGTGCCCACTACCTGGCGGCTATTGTTGAT
>DATGIY010000392.1:0-7927 GCA_035295475.1 Terriglobales bacterium | reverse complement strand
CACTCCACCTCCCAGCGTCTGGATGTGCTCATGGCCGGTCATCAGGGGCAGGAACGGGTATTTCACTATCCCCCGTTTTGCTTTGCCGCTTCCTGGATCATGCTGCTCACTTGCCTGCAGCGCGGCAACCTGCTGATGATGGCCATGGATTTGAGCACGCTGGCGGCGGATATGCGCGCCGCCGCTCCCCATTACTTCCTGAACGTTCCCGTGCTCCTGGAGCGCATGCGCGCGGGGATCGATGAGCAGCTGCACAAAACCGGCGGCCTGGCAAATTTGATCTACACCCGGGCGCGGGAAGCCTGGCTGGCGCGCGATCGCGGCCAACCAGCGTCCCTGGGCGGCTTATGGCTGGCCATGGCGCGGGGCATGGTTTTCCCCACCATTCGCAAAAAGATGACCGGCCTCAACCTGAAGGCGCTGATCTGCGGCTCGGCGCCGCTGGCCCGCGAGACTCAGCTCTTCTTCATGATGCTGGGAGTCCCCGTCCTGCAGGTCTATGGGCTCACCGAGACCACCGCCATCTGCACCATGGACGATCCGCGCGCGGTGGAGCCCGGCCGCGTGGGCCCGGCGGTCGCCGGCATTGAAATGAAGCTGGGCGAGAATGATGAGATCCTGGTGCGCGGGCCCAATTTGTTCAGCGCCTATTGGAATCGGCCGCAGGCAACGGCTGATGCCATGCGCGATGGCTGGTTCCATACCGGCGATCAGGGTGAGGTCAATGAGCGCGGGCGCTGGCGCATTTCCGGCCGCATCAAGAATCTGATCGTCCTCAGCTCCGGGCACAACGTGGCGCCCGAACCGATTGAGGACGAAATGCTGCGCCTGCTGCCCGACGCCCAGCAGGTAGTCTTGGTTGGCCATGGGCGGCCGTTTGTGGCCGCCATAGTAACCGGCTCGCCCCTGCCCGCACAGGTGCAGTTCGCCATGGACGAGGTCAACCGCGAATTGCCTCATTACAAACGCGTGCGCGCTTTTTATATTCATCCCGAGCCGTTCAAGGTTGAGGACGGCATGATGACTATCAATGGCAAGCTGAAGCGGGACGTGATCGCCTCGCGCCTGCGCGAGCAGATTGAGAACCTATATGCCCGGCAGGAAGTGCGGGCAGGGTGAAAGCTGGGAGTGCTTTCCGAGGATATGAAGCATTGTGCGAAGAGTGGGTGGAGCAGACCCTCAGGCCTGCGTGCCGCGTTGCACTGTTGAAAGAAGGCTTTTAGGGTATTGAATTGGGGTAGAGCAGGCCTTTAGGCCTGCATGATGTTGGCGTCGAACTGCGGGGCTTTAGCCCCTGAGGCTGGTTTCGATTGTGCTGAGGTACCTCAGCGGCTAATGCGGGGTTATCTGGCATGCTTAAAAGCAAGGCTTACGCCCTGCGCCACCCAAAGGCCAAAGAGTTCAAATTGTAGAAATACTTTGCGGACTGAACTGAGGACACCTGAGGTCACACTATCGGCGATAAATTCCAAGGCGAAGCGCTTTCCTGGGAGCTGACGGGCGATGTAATTGAGCTATCGCTTCACCGTCCCCCCGGCAACGAGATCGGCACCCTCATGCTCAACGAGCTGGAGATGTTTATCGGGGCGCTGAAGTGCGTGGAGGACCAGGCCTGCGCGCTGATCCTCTACAGCGAGCTGCCGGCGGGGTTCAGCGCCGGCGCGGATCTGCGCGAGTTGTACGAAAGATCCCAACCCCTGACCAGGGAAGAGCGGGTGCGCGAAGTACGCCTGTTTCTGCAGCGCATTCACCGCGTTTTCAACTGCCTCGACGGCTCGCCGCTCACCACCATCGCGGCCGTGCACGGCGTCACCTTCGGCGGCGGTTTTGAGCTGGCGCTTACCTGCGACCTGATCATTGCCGACAAAATGGCGCGTTTCTGCTTTCCCGAGCTGCGCCTGGGCCTGATCCCCGGGTTCGGCGGGATTCCCCGCCTGAAGCGTGATTTGGGCAATGGCCTGGTTCGCGACCTGCTGCTCACTGGACGCAGCCTCAATGCTCAGAAGGCGGCCACGGTGGGACTGGTCAGCCAGTTGGTAGGCGAGGGCGAGGCGCTGCGTGTGGCGCGCTCGACCGCCGCTCAGCTGCGCAAGTTCGACCGCCGCACCGCCAGCGCGGCCAAGAAGTTCATCAAACCCGTTCCCTACGAGGAGCTGCGGCGCGAAATCGATGTTTTCTGTGAATTGTTCGCCCAGCCGGCGGTGGAGGCTGGCTTGCGCCGCTTCGTGGAAAACAAGAGCGCGCAGCCCTACCTGCCATGAAGCGATCCTCGTACCTGATTTTCATGCTGGTTCTGCTGCTGGCCGGCACGGGTATTGCCCGGAAGAAGAAGCCGCGGGAGGACAACGGGTTCATCTATGACGTGCGCTTGGGGGTGGCGGAAGTCGGGCAGCAGGGCCAGGTCTGCTTCACCATACCCAATGCCAAGCTGAAACCCGGCGATCCGGTGGCGGTGATCTCCACGGAGGGAGGAGTCCAGCAGGCGCAAGTGACGGCCAAGCTGGACAAGAGCTGCTCGCGCGATCCTAACGTTGCTGCCGGCGACGCGTTCTATGGCGTGCAACTGGTCAAAAACCTCCTGCCCGCCGGCACCGTGGGCTTGGGGATTGCCGATTACTTCGGGCCCTTTGCCAACCAGGGTGGCTTTGTTGCCTTCAACACCGTGCGGCTCCAAGGCCAGCCCGATTTCTTCAGCAGTTGCGCCGGTGGTGAGGGCATCAATCTGCTGGTGTGGAACGGATTGCCGCGCCAGGGCACACTGCAATGGCACCGCTATTACTATCTTGGATATGATGTAGAGAAAACCTGCACTGACGCCGACATCGCGGCCATGGAGAAACTGACACAGTAATGCGCAGCTCCGAGCAAACTCTGGACGAGATTCTGGCCCTGGCGGCCACCCATTTCAAAGTGCCGCGGGAAAAGCTGGCGCCCGACGACGACTTCTTTCAGAAGCTGGGCATCGATAGCCTGCAGGCCCTGGAACTGCTCACCCGGCTGGAAAATCATTTTCACGTCGAATTGCCGGATTACGAATTGCAGGGCGTGAGCGATTTCCGCACGCTGGCCGAACGAATTCAGGCCAGACTCTGATTTCACCACAGAGGCACAGAGAAATCGAAGATTGAAGATTTTCGATCGACGATTGAAGGACAGCAGGCACAACGAGGTTTTTCAATCGTGAATCAAAAATCGTCAATCCTCAATTGCTTTCCTCGGTGCCTCTGTGTCTCTGTGGTGAATAGGTTGTGATGCTCGATTTAACCCAATACACCTGTCTGGGAGCGGCGCTGCGCGACGCGCTGAAACGCTTTGCCGGCGAGGTGTGCCTGATCGAAGCCGATCGCGAGCGGGAAAACTGCCGCCTGACCTACGCTGACTTCCAGCAGGCGGCCCTGCCCCTGGCGGCGGCGCTGCAGGAATTGGGCCTGCGGGAAGGCGATCGCGCCGCCATCATCATGACCAATCAGTCCAAGTGGCTGATTTCCGCCTACGCCATCTTCTACGCCGGCGGCGTGATTGTGCCTTTGGACTACAAGCTCACCCCCGCGGAACACTTGCAGTTGCTGGCGCACTCGCGGGCGCGTTTCGTGATTGTCGAGTACCACCTGTGGCGGGCCATAATGGCATCGCCGGGGTTCAAGGAGCTGAAAACCGAGTTTGTGCTGGTCACGGAAGCTCCGCCCAAAGCCGATTTGGCTGGCGCGCGGCGCTGGGAAGAAGCCAGGGGCGGCGCCGAGCCTCGCTTTGTCATGCGCCGCCGCGAGGACACCGCCTGCATCGTTTACTCCTCCGGCACTGGCGGCCGGCCTAAAGGGTGCGTGCTCACCCACGACAATTATCTGGAGCAGTGCCGCTCGTTGACCGCCTGGTATCCCTTCTGGCCGGGCGTGCGCTACCTGAGTATTCTGCCTACCAATCACGCCATTGATTTCATGGTCGGGTTCATCGGGCCGTTTGTGTGCGGTGCCTGTGTGGTGCATCTGCGCACCCTGCGCCCGGAATACATTCGCGACGCTTTTTCGCGCTACAAGATCACCTACATGAGCCTGGTGCCCATGGTGCTCAAGAACCTGGAGAAAGGGCTGCGCGCGAAATTTGCCGAGCTCCCGCCCTACCGGCGCGGCGCACTCAACGGGCTGATTGCGGTGAATCGCATGTTCACGCGTCGGCGTCCCAACCTGACCCTCAGCCGCCAGGTGCTGCCGCAAATTCATCAGGCGTTTGGCGGGGAACTGCGGGCGCTGTTTGTGGGTGGGGCTTTCATGGAGCCGGCCACGCTGCAGTTTTTCTACGATCTGGGAATTCAGGTGGCCAACGGCTACGGGCTGACCGAGGCCGGCACGGCGGTCACGCTCAACGACTTCAAACCTTTCCGTGCCGACACCGTGGGTAAGCCCCTGCCCGGAATGGAAGTGAAAATCCTCCAGCCCGACGGCGAGGGAATCGGCGAAGTGGCCGTGCGCAGCCGGACCGTAATGTCGCATTACCTGGATGATCCGGAGTTGACCGCCGAGACCATCGTCGATGGCTGGCTTTTGACCGGCGATCTGGGCCGCCTGGATGCCATGGGCCACCTGCAGCTTTTTGGCCGCAAGAAAAACATGATCGTCACCGAGGGCGGCAAGAATATCTATCCCGAGGACATCGAAAACGTTTTTGAAGGGCTGCCGGCCAAGGAGTTCTGCATCTTTGCCTCCAATTACCTGTGGCCCAAAAGCGGCCTGGGCAAAGACGCGCTGGTTATGGTGTTGCACCTGGATCACGGGCAGCAGCTGACCGACGGCTTGCGTAACGACCTGGTGAACCGCAACCGGCGCTTGCCCGATTTCAAGCGGGTGAGCGGCTATGTGCTCTGGGATCGCGATTTTCCCCGTACCGCATCTTTGAAGATCAAACGCGGGATTCTGGCCGAGGATATTGCCCGCGATTTCCCGGAGCGCGAGTCGGCGGTGGTGCCGCTGTGAGCCGGCGCTTTCTGGCGGTGGTGAACCGCGCCGCCGGCGGCGGTCGCTGCGGCCGGCTGGTGGATGACGTCCTGGCGCGCCTGCGCAGCGGCGGCATCGAGCTGGAGATAGCCGAGACTTCCCGCGCCGGTCACGCCACGGAAATTGCCGCCCAGGCTTACCGCGATGGCTGGCGTCAATTCCTGGCCGTGGGCGGCGACGGCACTTCCTACGAAATCGTCAATGGATTATTTCCGCAAGCGGAACATGGCGAGCGGCCCGTGCTCGCCTTTCTTCCTTTAGGCACCGGCAATTCCTTTCTGCGCGACTTCAGCGAGCGCGGCCGGGAGCACGCCATGCAAGCCTTGCTCGAAGGGAAGCGGCGCTCCTGCGACGTCTTGCGTCTTACCCATCGCCAGGGCGTGCTCCACTACATCAACTTATTGAGTATGGGTTTTGCCGCCGATGTGGCCGCCGTGCGCATCCGCCGTTTCAAGAACATGGGAGAACTGGGATATCTGTTGGCACTGTTCGTCTGTCTGGCGCGGCTGGACCGCCGCGCCTTTCCTGTGCGCGTGAACGGCGATGCCCAGGCCGATGCCCGGCGCTGTCTTTTTCTCACCTTCAATAACAGCAAGTTTACCGGGGGCAAGATGATGATCGCTCCCCGGGCCGACGTCGCTGACGGGCTCATCGAGTATGTGCGCTGGGGTCCCATCGGCCGCCTGGGCCTGATCCGCAATCTGCCCGGCCTCTACGATGGCACGCATTTGCGGCACCCGCTGGCGGAACGTCACGCGGCCAAACACATTGAATTCGAACTGAACGGCCCGGTGGATGTGATGGTGGACGGCGAAGTTTTGCGCCTGCATTGCGAAAAGCTCGACGTTCTGCCGGGAGCGCTGGAAGTAGTGGTGTGAGGAAGGGAAAAGGGGAGCTGTGCGAAAAAACTAAGGCGCGGGTTTCCGCCCGCGCCTTTTCCCTGGTTCGCTCGGCCTAAATTCCACTCCGCCCGGACCAATCGAGGGCTATCGCCAACCAGCAACCCTCAATTGCTACCTACCACACCGGCTTACCTTTTTCGTCGCGGAAGACGAAAGAGTCCTGTCCGCGGGTGATCTCTCGCGCCAGGATGGTGTCGGCGCCGTTGAACTTCACTTTCGAACCAACGACCTCGATTTCATCACCCTTGTTGAAAACCATCTCGTAACTCTTCATGTACTTGGTGGCGGCCAGATGCAGCTCGATGGTGCTGCCATCCTGCACCTTCAGCGTGAGATGCGCGCCCATGGTGCCGCTGATCGGGCAGTTGTAATCGCGCACCTCCACCACCGTACCCTTGAGTTTGACCTCAGTGGCCTTGTCGTACTTGGGCACATTTGCGTTGGCGGGCGCCTGCTCGGCGGCAAACGCGCCGCAGGCCAAAACCGTTAGCAGCATAGCCAATGCCCAGGCTCTCATAGTCGTTTCTCCTTCGGCCGACTCACAGCCCTGGCATTTTTATTATGGGACCCGCTTGAACGCGGGAATGTGACTCTTGTCACAAGATGTGGTGAGCGGGATTACAAAGAAGAGCCTTGGCAACCGCTGCTGCCCGGCGCTTCGCGGCTTTCACGGCTCCTCGTTGCGCGCGGACATCTTCCAGGGGTGAGCTTGCGGGGCGCCCGTACCCACAGGCCCTAGCGGGTGACGGCTTCCTTTACTTCCTTAACCTTGTCGGTGTCCTTCAGCTTATCCAGGATGCCGATAGCGACATCGATCAGGTCCTGGTCCACCTTGCGGTTTTCGCCGATGGCTTCCGCCAGGGAGACGGAAACGATCTTGTTGCCGCGCAAAGCAGCCATGCAGCCGAACTCGCCACGATGCACCATGTCGATAGCGCCGATGCCGTAGCGGGTGGCCAACACGCGATCGAAAGCGCTGGGCGATCCTCCACGCTGGATGTGGCCCAGCACCACCGCCCGGGTCTCGAACCCGGTGAGCCGTTCGATCTCGCGCGCCAGGATGTTGCCGATGCCGCCCAGGCGAACGTGGCCAAATTCGTCGGTACCCAGATTGCTGACCACCGGCGCGCCGTGCTGGCGATCCACGTCGCTGGCGAACTTGGCGCCTTCCGCCACCACCACGATGCTGAAGTAACGGCCGCGAGCATGGCGCAGGCGGATGGTTTCGGCCACTTCCTCGATGTCAAAAGGTTTCTCAGGGATGAGGATAACGTCGGCGCCGCCGGCGATGCCGCTGTACATGGCGATCCAGCCGGAGTCCCGCCCCATGACCTCGACCACCATGACGCGGTTGTGGGCCTCGGCCGTGGTGTGCACGCGGTCAATGGCGCTGGTGGCGACGTTCACCGCTGTATCGAAGCCGAAGGTGAAATCGGTGCCGCTCAGGTCGTTGTCGATGGTCTTGG
The DNA here is from genome assembly GCA_035295475.1 of Terriglobales bacterium. Classification (GTDB taxonomy): domain Bacteria; phylum Acidobacteriota; class Terriglobia; order Terriglobales; family Acidobacteriaceae; genus JAICWP01. The sequence goes on along the minus strand of DATGIY010000392.1, from coordinate 571 downwards.
GCACGCCCACTACTTTTATTCCCATTTCGTGCAGGCGGAGACCCACGGAAATAGTGTCGTCGCCGCCGATGGCGACCAGGGCGTCCAGGTTATTTTTCTTCAGATTTTCGGCGCAACGCGCCAGACCGTTTTCATGCTTGCCGGGGTTGGTGCGCGAGGTGCGCAGGATGGTGCCGCCGCGGGGAAGAATGCCGCCCACGTTGGACAAATCGAGGGGTTGGGTCTTGTTTTCCAGCACCCCCCGCCAGCCTTCCAGGAAACCGAGGAACTCGTCTTTGTAGTGGAAGACGCCCTTGCGTACGACCGCACGAATTACCGCATTGAGCCCGGGGCAATCTCCGCCGCCGGTAAGAATTCCGACCTTCATTCGCCTCTCCGCTGTATGTGGTGCGCCCCGGCAGGTGCAGAACCGGCACTGGCGACCCTTGCGGCTCGGCCCTCAACCTGGCCTTGGGCGGGAACTCACTAGACTACCACGTTTATCCCGCCGAACCGCTCCTTCGCCTGCGGAAACTCGATTGTCAAGAAGGCGCTTGCGGTCAATGTTCGGGGCCGATATTCAGCGCCTGCT
>DATGIY010000391.1:0-4373 GCA_035295475.1 Terriglobales bacterium | reverse complement strand
CGGAAATGAAGTACTCGTCGTTATCCTGTGCATACATCAGCAGGGCGAGCCCCTCCTGCTTCAGATTGGAAATGCTGGTGGTCTGCCGGGCTTTGGAGCGAGCCTGCGCGAAGACCGGAAACAGGATGGCTGCGAGGATGGCGATAATGGCGATAACAACGAGTAGTTCGATGAGGGTGAATCCGTGGCGAGTTGCGCCGTGCGAAGCGCCGTTGCTGTTGGTAACCAATGTAATTCTCCTTTGATGGTAAGGGGGCGCCCTGATTAATGCATAGCCATCATACAGCATCTGCTCGCTGAATTCAAGAGGTGTATTGAGAATTCTCTGCATCATAATACGCTCATTGCGGTGAGGTTGGAATGTTCCCGGCTCTCGTCCTGTCCGCCGATCGCAGGCGGCGCGGTTGGTGAAGGGTCCTTTAAGGCGAAGGGCTATTCAGCGCGTCTCCACGGCTTCAAGGCGTCGGGCCAACTCGTCGGCCTGGGCGCGGTTGTATTTCAAACCGTTCGCCTCGATGACCGCGTAAGCCCGCTGTAGCCACGCGGACGCTTCCTCCAATGCGCCCAGGCTCAAGTAGGCTTCGCACCGAATCAGCGCTTCATACACGAACATCCCCCTGCTGCTTTCAGGCAGAGAAGGGAGCTGATCCAACGCCTTGCCGGGCTGGCCGGTGGCAACCAGCACGCGACCATGATCCAGAAGCCGCATCTCCTGTTCATCCACTGTGATGGCGAGTGCCCTGCTGCTCAGATCCAGTGCGATCTCCCGCTGTCCGGCCAGCGCCATATACTCGCCCATATCGCTCAGTATCCAGCCCGTGAAGTTCGCCTCAGACGAACGCGGCAGCCAGGTTTTCAAGAGACGCAACCCGCGCTCCGGCGTGGGGCGATGCCCTCCATACACCGAGGCTTCCGCAAGCTTCAGGGCGGCGCGCAGCGTATAGTCTGGCGTTGGTCCCTCCTGCGGCGTCAGGGCCAACGCACGCTCCGCCATCGTTCTGACCTCCTCCCATCGCGCCGAAAGGCTCAGATAGTGCGCATGCTCGGCGTAGGCGGTCGCCAGGAGAGGCCGCGTTCGCTCATCCTGCAGGGTCCGCTGCCATAGCTCGCGCTCTATCGTCAGAAAGCGCAGGTCCGCCAGTTCCTGGAGAGGTCCGTAGAGCAGCGGGTGCAGGCAGTCGAGCATCTGTTGAGGGTCTGTCGGGAGCGTCTCCGCCGCCTCCGTAAGGCGGCCCATCGTCAGCACAACGATCTCCTCCTCGTGCGCAGCCAGCGCAAAACAAAGCGCCTGCATCTGTTCGCTCGACGGCAATCGCTCCCCGCGCTCCCAGCGCGCAACGGTATTCTGGCCTACGCCCACACGGTGTGCGATCTGCTCCTGTGTCCAGCTCCCACGCATCCGCATGGCTCGCAGCAGGTCACCGGCCGCAGGCGGCGGTCCCGGTCCTTCCGGCGCTGTGGGCGAGTTCAAGAAACGAAGGGCGCGCGGAGCTTCGATGCGGGCGTAGACAAGGGAGCGCTGCGCGGGCGTGGCCCCCAGCGCATCCAGTGTCGCCTCCAGCTCCGGCACGCGCGGCTGGCGGAGGCCCGATTCCCACTGGGATAGCGCAGCCTTGCTCACACCTGCTCGCTGCGCCAACTGCCCCAACGACCAGCCCGCCGCCGTCCGCAATTCCCATAATAGCGTTCCGACCTGCTCCGCCATTCATATCTTCTCCGTGGCCTGCCCGCTCCCTGGCATACGAAACCCTGCTGTTTGTTCCCTGATGAGCGGGGAGAATCCTGCGAAGTGTTCACAAAACCGGGATACCGTTCATAAAACCGGGCTACCGTTCCCCTTTCCGGGATAGCCTTGCGGGCGAATGTCGGTCCGGCGTACACTGGTTCTCGACACACCTGAAGGGCGCATCGCAGCGTCCGATCTTCTGCCCGACCCGCGCTCGATCACGGGAGAGTTCAGAAGCACACACTTAATGGAACCCATTGACGGAACCCACAGGAGAAATGAATGCGACGATTTACCGGAATTCTTACGCTCAGCGCAACGGCGCTTTCTCTGTTCGCTGCACAGGCGCAGCAGACCTACACGCAGAACCTCGACTTTCAGGCGACCAATCAGAGCATGTGGAACGCCAGCCTCGGCCAGGCCGGCTACTCCTACGACCTACCACTGACCCAGACCTGGGATACGCACGGCAATAAGAGATCCAACCACTACCACCACGTGTTTATCCTGGGAACCTTCGGCGCGGGCGCCACGGTGAATAGCACAGGGCAGGTCGGACTGGATTTAAACGCCTATGCCACCAGCGGCAGTGTGGATGCGGACTACCCGCTGACGCTCAACCTTAACTATCCCGACCCATCTACGCTGGCGCCGGGGCAGACCTTTACGCTGACCTCTTCCTACACCGTTTCGCCCAACGCCACGTTGGCCACCCATTCGCCCGATGCCGGTGTGATAATGCACGCCCACCTCCAGTCCGATCCCATGAAGATATTCCTCAACGTGGAGGCGTTCAGCCACAACATTATCAACACCAACATTATTAACCATCCCGTCGATTTGAGCGCGAAGATCGTCGATACCCACTACCTGACGGCTGGAAGATTCGATCTTCCCAAAGACCAGCCCGACCCCGAAGATCCTGAGGGCCCTCCGCAACCCGCGCCCGCCATTCTGAGCGGCACCTACCATCCGCCCGTCATTGAGACCAGCGGACACCCTGCTTCCGGCGCGTCGACCATTACCACCAGCGGCCAGGACGCCTTTATCACCTTCAAGGGCGACATCAGCAACACCCTCGCCTGGCTGGTCGATCATACTTCGGTCGGGGTCGCAGGCCACTACAAGAAAAGCTACCACACGGCCAAGGTCACCGTCGATTATGGCTTTCTTGACCTTTACGGGCAACTCCCGCTCGCTCTGGCGCAGAACTTCCAGTTCACACCCCATCCCATGGTCACTCTCAATCTCTCCACCGGCCAGTCCGTTACTTTTGAAGCCGGGCAGTCTGTTCAACTGACCATGCCGACCGACGGCTCCGCGCTGACCATCAATCCCATGGTGGCTCTCAATAACCAGTTCACCAACCTGACGAGCTTCAATGTCTCAGCGGGGCTCTTTTTCGAGCCCGCCATGGTAAGCGCCCATCTGAGCGTTGTGGGAGTTCATGTCCCTTCCATCAGCCTCGAGCCGATCAAGCCGATCGATCTGATCAGCACCAACCTGTTGAGCGTCCCCGTCTATAATCAGACCTTCACCCTGGGCGGCTTCACTCCGCAGACCTTGCCGGCCATTATCCTGGCGCCGGCCAATGTCCCCCTGGTGGCCAACAACCAGTCCTTCGGGGCCTTCTTCAACGGCAGCACCTACTCTCTGCAGTTGGCGGCTCCCGGTGTGCTTGCTGGCGACACCGGCCCCGCAGGATTTTCAGCGGTGCCCGAATCGCTGACTTCGGGCCAATCCACATTTCAATTGAACGCCGACGGCTCCTTTAGCTACTTTTCGCCCGAGGGTGAGGGCCAGGACACCTTCCCCTACACCATCACCGATGGTCAGGGCCATACCGCGACCGCCCAGATCATCATCACTCGACTGGGAGGCTAACGCCTGAGAGCGACAGCAATGCAATAACAACGCCCCGGCTCTCGACTGAGAGCCGGGGCATCTTTGGACATTGTGCCAGGCGAGGATAATCAGGTGAGATTGGGCAGCGGGCCGGCGCCGCAGAAATCGGGGTTGCCGAAGTGGCTGATGCGATGCCCGAAGCCGTGGGCCAGCGACATCAACAGGCGGTTGTGCGGGACACGGGCGTACTTCAGCGAGCGGCCCATATGGAAGTTGAGGCCGTTGCCCACCAGCACGAACGGGATGTCGTCGAGGGTGTGCGAGTTGCCCTTGCCCAACTCGTTGGTCCAGAGGAGCAGCGTGTTGTCCAGCAGGCTGCCGGGTCCGCCGGGTTCCGGCGTCTCGGCGAGGCGCTGCGCCAGATAGGCGAGCTGGCTGCAGTACCACTGGTTGATGCGGGTCAGCTTGCTCTGCGCGTCCGCATCGTTGTCGGGCTTATGCGACAGATCGTGCTGGCCCTCATCGATGCTGAGCCAGCGCATGCGCGCCTGACCGACAGAGTTGGTGAACTGCAAGGTCGCCACGCGCGCGAAGTCGGCGGTGAAGCTGTTGACCATCAGGTCGATCTGCTGTTTGCTGATGCGCGGGATGTTGTCGTTCTCCCGCCGGATGCCGGGCTCAAGCGCCGGAACCGCGTGGCCGACGTCTCGGGCGTTGTTCGAACGCAGCTCCTGCTCCATGTCGCGAACCAGCGCGGTGTGCTCATCCAGGATCTGGCGGTCCTCCGCGCCGACATGGGAAC
>DATGIY010000390.1:0-3848 GCA_035295475.1 Terriglobales bacterium | reverse complement strand
GCGTGCAACTTCCGCAATCGGAACAGCTTAGGGGAAATCGGTGGGATGGAAATCGAATCGTTACAGAACCGCTTTTGCTTGCCCCTTGGTTACGTTAGTAACGTTTCTTTTCGCCGCGAAGAGAAACGACGTTTCGCCGGTGGGTAAAGATATTCCCTGGAGGCCAGCCCAGTCGCAGGTTCTACAAGCACATTAACTTGGAAGAGTGGCAACCAGGCGCTGCTCCCATTGCAGAACAGATTTACCTGGATTGTTGAACCCTTATGCGGGAAGAACAATTGGGGTATACTTGGCCGCCAGGAATGTACATTTTTTGTGCAGCTTTCTTCACCCCAAGGCCACTGCCGATGAGGGCCACAAGTGGCACAACCATGATTCGGGAAGGATTTGGCGGATTCTGCTTTGGAAGCTGGTATGCTCCCCCATCGGTTGCCTATACCAGATGCTTCGTGATTGAGACGACATGCGCTTAAGCGACTGGAACCTCCGTTTCTCCATGCTTGCGCTCTTGCTTGCTGGTACGGGGGTCTTCCTGCAAACTAGAACCAGAAAGGACATCCTCCCGCCGGGTCCGCCCCTGTCATCTCTGCCGCTCCATGTGGGGAACTGGATCGGGACCGATATTCCCTTCGACCCGCAAACTTTGGCCAGTTTAGGTCCCGGTGAATTCATTCAGCGCTCTTACCGCGATGAAGCCGGCAAGCCCGCGGTTGACCTGTACCTCGCCCACCGTCCCCGCCCGAACCGACTGGCGTTGATGGCCCATCTGCCCACGGAATGCCTTATTGGTTCTGGCTGGTCACTGGCCGAATCGGCAACCACGACCGCCTCCCTTCCCGGCTATCCTCAGTTCACGGCCAATCGCTATGTGATTTCCAAGGGTTCCGATCGCCAGCTGGTTATGTTCTGGTTTTGGACCAAAGGAGAAAGTGTCGCCAGCGAGCATTGGGCGGACGTTTACCTGACCCTGGATTCTCTCCGCCTGAATCGGAGCGATTATATGCTTGTGCGAATCAATACCCCGTTGCTACCCGGTCAAACAACCCAGGAGGCGCAGCGCAACCTGCTCTCGTTTGCTGCAGACCTCCTACCGCTCCTGAGAACTACCTCCTAAGTCGCATACCAAGGTTGGCTACTTTGGGTGGGCCAGTCCTGCTTTGAGGGTGTTGAGCTGCCAGGCTCTCCAACAATAGGCAGGTGGAGCAACGATCGCCGGGCTACTGGCGGGGCTTTCCCACGCGTGCCGCCGTTGCCAGCATTAACCTCACGGTGTCCATATCGCGAGCCTGCACCTTGCCAGCGGGAATCCGCAGGTTGGTAACCTCTGCCACCTGATGCAGAATTTCCACCAGCGCGAGCGAGTCAATCAGTCCAGACGAGACCAGCGGCGTGTCCACATCAATTTGCACACCCGGACGACGCACAATCTCGCGCAGGATGAAATCAATGATGCGTTCTGCCGGTTCGCTCATTGCAATGCAGGCTCCTGTTTATATTCCTGTAATTCCTTGTTTTCGGAAAGCGCTTTTTCGCGAGTCGCGGAGCGCGCCGGTTTGCCGGCGGTACTCTTCACCACCCAATTGGCGGGCTTTAATAGGATATGGCGAGGGACGACGCCAAGCGCGCCCACGATGGAATTCCTCAGTTCTTGCTCGATGGGAAATGTGTTCTCGGGGATCACCTTGCCGCGGAGTTCCGCCACAACCACTATGTCTTCGGTTCCCAGGCGGGGATTGTATAAACCGAAGGCCACTACGCGTCCATCGTGAATGGCGGGATGGGAGGATACGATCTCCTCAATATCATGGGGATAAATATTCTCTCCCGCAACAATGATCAGATCTTTCTTTCGCCCCACGACATACACTTCGCCATCCCAGACGAAGCCCAGGTCACCCGACCAGTACCAACCTTCCTTGAGTGCCTGGTCGGTCAAATCCGGCCGGTTGTAGTAACCGTTCAACATGGCGTCGCTGTGAATGATAATTTCTCCCACATCCCCGTCCGGGAGATGCTGGCCCTTCGCCGAGACGATTCGCACCTGAGTCTGGGGCAAGCACTGGCCGGAAGAGACATAGCACACCGCCGCTGGATCATCCGCCGAGACAGGCACAGCCCGATGCTGTTTGCGCAGAACCTCACTGTTGACCCAAACTCTACAGGGAAGCTCGTGATCGTAAAGCTTAGTTTGGGTTACGGCAAAGACTGTTTCCGCCATGGCGTAGCTGGCCTGCAACATCTCGCTGCGCACACCGCAGGCCGAGAACGCATCCAGGAATTCATCCATGCTGGAGGCACGCACCGGCTCAGAACAGTTGATCAGGGCGCGCACGCAGGAAAGGTCAAATGCCGCACGCTCTTCCCGGTCAACGCGGCGCGCCAGGAACTGAAAGGAAAAATTGGGCAACCAGGAGAGCGTGCAACGGTAATCGGCAATCAAGCGCAACATGGTTGCCGGCTGCATTACCCAGCTTGTGGGAGACTGCATAACCACGGGAACGTGGGCCACCATGGGAAGCATGAAGCAGGCAATCAGACCCATGTCGTGGTATAGCGGCAGCCAGCTGTAAATACGATCTCCAGGTTCCAGCCGCAACACGCCGATCAGGCGTGCCAGGTGGCGCAGCACCGCCTCGTGAGAAAGCGCCACACCCTTCTGCAGGCCGGTAGTGCCGGCAGAATGCTGGATAAAGGCCACACCCTCGGGATGAGAGCCAGCTTCAGGCGTGATGCAAAACGGGGTGGCGGCCAGCTCAGAGTATCGAACCAGACGCGCCCCATCTCCTACCACGACGTGCTCTATTAACCCTTCGGGAAAACCGGAATCCAGCACAACCAGCCGAGCTTTCAGGTTTGTCGAGACCCCGGCCAACCCGGAACGGTACTTGGCGGGTTCGACTTTGAAATTGGGATACGCCAAAATGGCCGGTACCGCACCCAGATACATGGCCGCAATAAAGCTGGCCATGAGGGGAATACTTTGCGGCATGATCAGAATTACCGTGTCACCGGCACGCAGCCCTTGCTCTCTAAGCCAGGCGGCCTGCGCCAGCACAAGATTCACCATTTCTCCGAAACTCACGCTCCGCGTGTCATCTTCGCTTTCCCAGAAGGTGACAAACGCTTCCTGCGGCGGAGCCGACAGAAGCGCTTCGGGCAGGGTCTGGTACAGAGTTGCGCCTTGGGACGCGAACCGAGAGTTCATTTCGTTGTAGGGAAGGTGGGAAACGTTGGCCGGATTATAGCACGCGAACCCATCGCCAATCCCCCGCTCTGGCGCGGCTCAGGCGCACCGATAATGTTTCGTTCAAGAATCACAAGTCCATCTTCACGGCACAAGCTCAGAAGCGGAAATAGATGAACGCCTGCGGCTGTGCAGCGCGAAAGGCCACGAGGTAGAACATGGCGGCGTAAACAGACAGCCGCAACTCAATTGGCAGCCAGGAAAATACTCGCTCCTCCTCCCGCCGGCGAGCGGTCAAGCTCGCCACCGCGAAGTATCCGGCCACGACGGCCGCCAGCAGGACATAGAAGTGAATGCTCAGGCTGATCTGCCCCATTTCAGTCACCGAGAATGCGGTCGCGGCGAGAGCAAATGCGCGGTGTATGTCGGCGGTACGAAAAAAGATCCACCCTAAGCAGATAGCCAGGAAAGTCACACACCAGGAAAGAATGGCGGCAAACGTCCCGCTCCAGGCAAACTGCCACCGGCGTTGCGCCATCTGCCAGGTGCGGTGCAGGACCAGGAGCAGCCCGTGATATGTGCCCCATATCAGGAACGACAGCTCGGCTCCGTGCCACAGGCCAAAAGCCACCATGGATATCAGCAGGCACAGGCTTCGCCACCA
>DATGIY010000389.1:0-4973 GCA_035295475.1 Terriglobales bacterium | reverse complement strand
AGCCATCCCTGCCAGGCGATGGCCGATTACTTAACCATGCTGGAGGTGAAGGGCCGACTGGCCGGGCTAAAGGTGGCATTCGTGGGCGACGGCAACAATGTGGCGCATTCCTTGATGTTCGCGGGCGCGCAGCTGGGGGCGCACGTTCGGGTGGCTACTCCGCCCGGATACGAACCTCAGAGCAGTGCTGTCAGCTGGGCGCAGAGGCGGGGCGAGGAAACGGGTGGCAGCTGCACGATAACCAAGGACCCGACGGAGGCCGTGCGCGGCGCCGACGTAGTCTATACCGACGTCTGGGCCAGCATGGGCCAGGAGAGCGAAGCGGAAATTCGCCGCCGGCATTTCCTTCCCTACCAGGTCAACGCCGCCCTGTTCGCGCTGGCGAAACGGGACGCGATTTTCTTGCATTGCCTGCCGGCGCACCGGGGCGACGAAGTCACCGATGAGGTCATTGATTGTCCGCGCTCGTTTGTCTTTCAGCAAGCGGAGAACCGCCTGCACGCGCAGAAAGCCATCCTGGTGCAACTCATGAAGGAGCAGGTCGCCGAGCCGGCGCCAGCGGAGGAACTGACGCACGCGTGAGGTGGAAATCAGTAGGGAGCGCTGACTGCTCACTGCTGAGATGTGATTGCTGTATACAAAGGCGCGATGCCAAAGACGATGCTCATTGCCGTGGGCGGGAACTCCCTGATCCGAGCCGGGGAGAAGGGAACGGTTGCCGAACAACTGGCGAATGCCAGGCGCACGGCGGCAGCGATCATCGGGCTGGTTCGCGACGGCTATCGGCTGGTGATCACGCATGGCAACGGCCCGCAGGTGGGCGCGGACCTGCTGCGTTCCGAACGCGCCGCGGACCAGGTTCCCGGCCTTCCTCTGGATGTGTGCGGCGCCGCCACGCAGGGGGAAATCGGATATCTGCTTTGCCAGTCCTTGCATGAGGAACTGGATGCCGCCGGATTGCACATCCCGTTAGTGAGCGTGATCACGCAGACGGTGGTTTCGGCTGACGACCCCGCCATGAAGCATCCCAGCAAACCTATCGGCCCGTTCTACTCGCGGGCCGATGCCGAGCAGCGCAAACGGCTTTTGGGTTGGGAAATTGTTGAGGATGCGGCTCGCGGCTACCGCCGCGTGGTGCCCTCACCCGAACCAGTGGATATCGTCGAACTGGAAGTCATCCGTGACCTGGTCAACGATGGCGTGCTGGTGGTGGCGGTCGGCGGCGGCGGCATTCCCGTGGTGCGGTCCAACGGCACACTGCATGGAGTGGAGGCGGTCATCGACAAGGATCGCGCCTCGGCCTTGCTGGCTTCCCGCTTGGGCGTGGACTTGTTCGCGATCTCGACCGATGCGGATTTCGTTTACCGAGACTACAAAACTCCGGCCCAGCAACCGCTCACGCAGGTAACGGTGGCGGAAATGGAGCGCTACTTTCAAGCCGGGCAGTTTCCTCCCGGGAACATGGGCCCCAAGGTGGAAGCGGCGCTACGCTTTCTGCGCCACGGGGGCGAAGAAGTGATCATTACCTCCTACCAGCACTTGTATGAAGGGGTGAGGGGCAAAGCCGGCACCCATATCGTGCCTGACGGCGTACTGGCGGGCGTCGGCGCGGAGCACGAATATGCGCACGTACCGGGGAAGGGCAGGTGAACATGCGCCACGGAAATTTTGCCTCAGTCTCACGGCCGGCGGAGCCACTAGCCGAGATGAAGCGGCAAACGGATTTTGTGAAGCTGCAGCATGTGATCGAATCGCAGCAGTTCACCGTGCCCCTGCTGATGGAATTGTTTGACCGCTCCCGCGGCATGGAGCGGGTGGTGGCGCGCGGCGGCACGCTCGACTACCAGAACAAAATTCTGGCCACGCTCTTTTATGAGCCCTCCACGCGCACGCGCTTTTCCTTTGAAGCCGCCATGCACCGGCTGGGCGGAAGAGTCATTTCCACCGATCGCGCCGGGGCGTTCTCTTCCGAAATTGAAGGCGAGCAGGTAGAGGATTCCATTCGCATAATCGGCAGCTACGCGGACGTGATTGTCATCCGCCATCATCAGGCGGGGGGCGCCGCTCGGGCAGCGGAGGTCTCGCCGGTGCCGGTAATCAACGCCGGTGACGGCGATGGCGGGCAGCATCCCACGCAGGCGCTGCTCGACCTGTATACGATTTATCGCGAACGGCCGCTGGATGGCCTAAGCGTAGCCATCATTGGCGAGCTGGATAGGGGACGCACGGCGCGTTCCCTGGCCTATCTGCTGGCCAAGTTCGAGCGGGTCAAAATCTTCTTCGTCAGCCCCCCGGAACTGCAAATGAAGCCGGACATTCTGGAATATTTGGACGAGCACGGGATTCGCTACGAACTGGAGCCGGAACTGGATCGGGTCATTGGCGAAGTAGACGTGGTGTACCAGACGCGAATTCGCGCCGAACGGGTGCGCGATACGGAGCTTCTGCGCCGATACTGCATCAATTCCGCGATCTTGCCGCGCATGAAAGCGAGCGCCATGATTCTGCATCCGCTGCCCCGTACGGTGGAGCTGGACAAGACGGTGGACAGCGATCCGCGCGCACTTTACTTCCGCCAGGCTGCCAACGGTTTATATGTGCGCATGGCGCTGCTCACCATGTTACTGGACAAGGACTGGAACTAGCCGCGATCAGCGGTGGGCGAGGACCGAGTTTGTGATTTCAAAATTTGATGGTGCCAAAAGCTTCATAGGAAGAAATTAGCGCTTTGCGAGGAAGATATGCCCGCTATCGAAGAACAGCTGCCCACGCAATCTTATGTTGAACTGGAAAACGCCTACGGAGCCCACAATTACCATCCCCTCGATGTAGTCATCGAGCGCGCCCAGGGCGTGTGGGTGTATGACGTCGAGGGCAAGCGTTACCTCGACTGCCTCGCGTCCTATTCGGCGGTTAACCAGGGGCACTGCCATCCGCGGATCCTGCAGACCCTGATGGAGCAGGCGAACAAAGTTACGCTGACGTCGCGCGCCTTCCGCAACGATCAGCTGCCGCTGCTTTACAAGGAACTGCACGATCTGACCGGCTACGATATGGCCCTGCCGATGAATTCCGGCGCGGAAGCGGTGGAAACAGCGGTAAAGACGGCGCGCAGGTGGGGCTACACGGTAAAAGGTATTCCCGACAGCCATGCTGAGATCATAGTCTGTGCCAACAACTTCCACGGTCGTACGGTGACGATTGTCAGCTTCTCTACCGATGAGCAATACCGCCGCGGTTTCGGCCCGTTCACGCCTGGATTCAAGATCATTCCTTACGGCGAGCCTCGCGCCCTGATCGAGGCCATAACCTCGAACACCTGCGCCTTTCTGGTGGAACCCATTCAAGGGGAGGCGGGGATCATCATTCCTCCCCCAGGATTCCTGCGGGAGGCGGCGGACATCTGCCGGCGCAATCGCGTACTGCTGATGGCAGATGAAATTCAGTCCGGCCTGGGCCGCACGGGCAAGCTTTTTGCCTACATGCATGAAGGCATTCGTCCCGACGTGCTGATTATCGGAAAGGCGCTGGCGGGAGGGTTTTATCCGGTTTCCGCGGTGCTGGCCTCGAAGGAAATCCTGGGGGTCTATCAGCCCGGCGACCACGGCAGCACCTTTGGGGGCAATCCATTGGGCTGCGCGGTGGCCCGCGCCGCCTTGCGCGTTCTGATAGAGGAAAAAATGGTGGAGCGCTCGGCCGAACTCGGCGCGTATTTCCTAGATCGTTTGCGCACCCTGCGAAGCCGCGACCTGCGCGAAGTCCGTGGCCGTGGGCTGTGGATTGGCATAGAAATGAACAGCGCCGCACGGCCCTATTGTGAGGCGCTCAAAGAGCAGGGAATCCTGTGCAAGGAGACGCACGACCGAGTGATCCGCATTGCGCCCCCACTGGTCATTACTCGCGAGGAGATTGATTGGGCGTTTGATCGCATCAAGAAGGTCATCGAAAAATAGGACTCGGGAGTGCATAAGCCCAGGTCCCACTGTTTCTCGCCATGTCCGCTGTCGCGGCGCTATCATCAAGGCCCATGGCCAAAAAAGTCCTGCTCTGTCCTCCCACCTATTTTGAGGTGCGCGAGGTCAAGAACCCTTACATGCGAGGGCTGCTTTCCGTTGATCCCGTTCGCGCGCAGAATCAGTGGGAGGCGGTCTGCGAGGCCTTTCGGGCGGCCGGATTCGCGGTTGAACTAATTGATCCCGTGCCGGACCTGGAGGACATGGTCTTTGCCGCTAATCCTGTGTTCGTGGGATCTCACCCTCAGCACGGCCGCTTTGTCGTGCCGGGACGCATGCGTTATGTCTCACGCCGCCCGGAAGTGGCGCACTACGTAGAGTGGTTTCGTGGGCTCGGCTACAAAGTTGTGGATCTCGACTTAGGCGAAGATTTCCTGGAGGGCCATGGCGACCTGATCTGGGATGCTGATGGCAGCCGGATCTGGGCCGGCTACGGTTTTCGTTCTAATCGCGCCGGGGTGGAGAAATTCGCGGCCGCTATGCGCGGGATGGAAATCCCGGTTGTGCCGCTGCAATTAGTCGACGAACACTTCTATCATCTTGATGCCTGCTTTGCGCCACTAGGCGCGGGAGCAGCCCTGATCTACCCCGGAGCATTTTCCGCAGACGCGCTGCAATTGATCCGCGAACGAATAGCCCGAATTTATGAGGTGAACCGAGATGACGCCCTCCAGTTTGTGTGCAACGGGGTGGCAGCCAACGGAAAATTCCTCACTCCGGCGATAACCCATTGCGTGGAAGAGGCGCTTGCCCGGGAAGGATTAGAACCGGTGCTCCTCGACACATCTGAGTTCCTGAAGTCAGGAGGCAGCGTCTGCTGTCTGAAGTTGTTCTTCGATTAGCATGCCTACTCCGTCCTGGCTCTCTGTTCCCATCAAGTCCTGTCTGGCCATCCAGAGCGGTTCGGCTGCTCGCAAAGTACAACTCGGCGCCGCGATCCTGGTTCCAACTGGGGTAAGA
>DATGIY010000388.1:0-3843 GCA_035295475.1 Terriglobales bacterium | reverse complement strand
GAGATCACCCTGCCGTCGTGCAATGTCACTCCATCTTCATGAAGCTCGGTCACCCGCACGTCCTGGTAGAGGTCACAAGAGTAAGCCTGGGCCTGCCGCAGCAGGAAACGAGCGGCGCATGGAGCGTAGATGACGATATCCTCGGGAACCAGCAAACCTCCCACGAGACCGGGGCGCAGGTGGGGCTCGGCCTTGCGCAGGGCATTTGCCCCAAGCACCTCGGTGGGCACGCCTCGCGCACGGTAGTATTCGTGCTTGCGCTCGACTTCCTGCATCTCCTCGCGATCGGCCGCTACCCAGATAGTTCCGCAAGGCATGTATTCGACATCGGCGGTCAGCTCCGGCGCCAGCTGATGCCAGAGTTGCTGTGAATAACGGGTGAGAGAAAACTGCGCTTCGGAATCGTCCATGACCACAATGTGGCCCATGCCGGCAGCGGTGGCGCCTCCCCCCACCACCCCAGCCTCAACCACAGCAACGCGCAAATGCGCGCGGGCACATTCGCGTGCACAGGCGGTTCCCACGATGCCCGCTCCTATGATCACCACGTCGTAAGCAGAACGACTCATGGTTGCCTGGTCACATCCTGCTTGCCGTTACCCGCCGCTCCCGGAGCGCTGACTCCGACGGTAGGGGCCGCGCCGGGAATTGGCATAAGCCCCTTCTCCAGCAGAGCCCGGTTGAACGCGGGCAGCTGCTTGTCCATGAGGGCGGTGTACTCCACTTTGACCGAGGCGAGTTCCTTCTCGATGTCCGTGAGCAGTTGATATTCGGTGTCAGTCGGCGGGAAGTCGGTACCACCAGCGACGTCGCCGGCTCCAGGACCGATCTCCGCGTTCAGCCAGAGCAGGTCGAAGTAAATCTGATAATGCTCCACAAAGTATTTGTCATCGCTGGCGGTCAGAGCCTTGGAGACCAGTTTGTATTCCACATTCTGCATCTCGCGGTCGGTGGCCTCAGCGTTCTTGAGCAGTTCGGGATTGCCTTTTTCACTGCGCAACATGCCGGTGGCATCATGCAATTGCTTGCGCATCCATTCCAGACGGTTGACCATGCCGGAAACTTCGCTCACCTCGTCGCGGATGCGCAGCTGAAGTTTGACGGAGGCTTCGATCTCCGCGTCGGTTGTGGGGACGTTGGGGTCGCGCACAATTTCAAGGGGCTGGGTATAGCTCTGACCATCTACGGTCAGGCGGACAGTGTACTTGCCGGGCGCGGCCATGGGGCCGGGGAGGTCCTTGGACTCCATACCCCAATGGGTGATGGGTCGGGAATCTTTGCCCCAGAAACGCGGCTCTTGCCAAATGTGTGGATTGACGTCCGGCGTAGTACGTAACGCGATCAGCTTCGGCCCTTCGTAGCGCAAATCCCAGTTCACCCGGTTGAGGCCCGCTTTTCCCGTACCTTTCAAATCGCGAATCACTTTGCCGTCCGGACCAAGAATGGCGATCTTTACCGGGTCCTTGCTCGCCTGCTTCAGGGAATAGGTCACGTAAGCCTGTCCGGTACGCGAAAAACGGTAGGCAGGACTCGAGCCGAAGAGGCGTACGGCGGTGTCTGATTGCTTATGCGCCATTTGTTCGAGCGGCGTAATGTCGTCCAGGATGTAAATACCGCGACCATAAGTGGAAACCACCAGGTCATGAAAGTTGCGCTGTACTACCGCCCAGGAGAGGGTGGCATGCGGCAGACCTTCCTGGAGCGCCGTCCAGCGGGCGCCGTCGTCAAGCGAGTAGAAAAGGCTGTTGCCGGTGCCGGCGAAGAGCAAGCCCTTCTGGTTGGGATCCTCGGCAACCACCCGGACGTAGCCCAGCGGTTCCTTGGGCAGCCCGGCGCTGATGAGTTTCCAGGAGCGTCCGAAATCCGTGGTCTTGTAGATGTACGGATCGCGGTTATCCATGAGGTGCGGATCGACAGAGATGTAGGCGGCGCCGGCATTGAAAAACGACGGCTGAATGCTGGTGATGGTTCCCCAGGCCGGCATGCCGCTGATGTTCTTGCTCACATTATTCCAGTGGCCGCCGCCGTCGCGCGTGTACCAGACCTGGCCGTCGTTGGTGCCGGCCCAGATCAAGCCTTTCTGCAATGTGGATGGCGCAATCGCGAAGACAACTTCTCCGTAGAATTGGCCCAGGTTGTCGCCCACAATTCCCCCCGAGGAGATGATGCGGTTGGGGTCGTGGGTCGAAAGATCGGGGCTGATTACCGACCAACTCTGCCCGCCATTCGTAGTCTTGAAGATGACCTGGCAGCCGTAATAGACGGTGTTGTGGTCGAAAGGATCGATGGCCAAAGGCGGAGTCCAGTGGCAGCGGTATTTCAGGTTCGTAGGCGGAGAATCGAGGGTATGCAGCCAGGAGCTGACCGAGCGCGCCACCTTCAGGCGCGCATCCCAGCGCGTGACCTCGTCGCCGTAGCAGGTAGCCCAGACAATGTTGGGATCGACGGGATCAGGAAGCGTGAACCCGGACTCGCAGCCACCCATGTGGTGGGTCCAGCCTTCGTCCGGTTGATCGCCATACTCGTGCCTAACGGCGCGGCTGGGCCCGCGCATAGTGCCATCGTCCTGCATATTGCCATAGACGAAATACGGAATTTGGTTGTCCACGGCGACGTGGTACATCTGTCCGATGGGCAGTGTGACTCGGTGGAAACCGCGCCCGTGCACGGTGGTGATGTTGAGCCCGCCATCGTCGGTAATAACGAAGCGGTCCGCATTCTTGGGATCAAACCAGATGTCGTGGGTATCGCCGCCCCAGGGCACGGAGCGGAAAGTCTGGCCCCCGTCCAATGACTGGTGGAACGCGCTGTTGGCGACCAGCACTTCATTTTCATCACGCGGTGAAACCGCCAGGCGGATGTAATAGCCGGCGCGGCCGATAAGTGCGCGGTCCCAATTCACCGCGCGCCAGCTTTCGCCGCCATCGTCGGAACGCCACAGCGAACCCTGATCGGCAGTTTGAATCAGGGCATAGACGCGGCTGGAATCAGTAGGCGCGACGGCTACGTCGATTTTGCCCACCGGCGACCTGGGTAAGCCATGACCCTGGATGCGAGTCCAGTTGCTGCCGCCGTCCCGCGACACCCAAATTCCGCTGCCCGGCCCGCCGCTGAGCTCGGCGTAGGTGTGCATCTCCACCTGCCACATGCCGGCAAACCACACCAGGGGGTTCTGCGGATCCATAGATAGGCCGGAACAACCCGTGTTCTCATCGGCAAATAGAACGCGATCCCAGTGCTGGCCACCATCGCTGGTGCGGTAGACGCCCCGCTCCTGCTGCGGCGCCGTCAACCGCCCCAGGGCGCAGACAAAGACTTTCTGCGGATTGTGGGGATCGACAATCACCCGCCCAATACGTCCGCTGTCATCGAGGCCCACGTGGGTCCAGGTTTTGCCGGCATCGGTAGACTTGTAAACGCCGTTGCCGGTTACGTCGCTGTCGCGGATGGCCCAGGCTTCCCCGGTTCCCGCCCAAACTATGCTGGGATCAGAGGGCGCTACCGCCAGGGCGCCGATGGCCTGCACCGGCTCCTTGTCGAAAACCGGGGTCCAGTGGTTGCCACCATCCCTTGATTTCCAGACTCCGCCGGAAGCCGCGCCCGCGTAGTAAGTGCTGGGATCGCCGGGAATGCCGGCAATGGAAGCCACACGGTTGCCGATCGCGGGACCGACAAAGCGAAAACGGAAACCTTGATCTTCCTTGTGGTGGTCATCCTCCTGGGCGAAGGCAGCAAGCACCAACAGGGGAAGCAAAGCGCAGATCAGCAACGGCTTGCATCGCAATTCGGCGATAGGCATGGGCGAGACCTCGCGTAAACGGGTTAGCGTAGTGTTAGTTCCCC
>DATGIY010000387.1:0-3199 GCA_035295475.1 Terriglobales bacterium | reverse complement strand
CGCATTGTTGAGCGTCAAAGTGGCTGCTGGGTTGGATAGGACAGTGGACAGCCCGAATGCGCCGTTGGCGTCGTAATTCATGGCCAGCGCCGGCCCGAAGTTGTCGTAGTACATGCCGAAGCCGCCTCGCACCACCGTCTGGTTATCGCCCAGCAGGCTCTTCAGCCATCCTCCGCTGGCCTGAGGCGACCACGCGAATCCCACCCGAGGAGCGAAATTTTTGGTCTGTGCTCCGTACAGCCCGCTCCTCCCGTACACCGAACCCGCTGGCGAAAACGAGACCAGCGGACTTTGGTTCGACGGAATTCCGTGCATCATGGCGTACCCTCGTCCATTAAACCAGTCCCCCATGTTGACCGAGGGTGCCACTTCTTGTCCCGCCGTCTCGCTGATCGGAGTCATCAACTGGTAATTCAAACCGTAGGTGATGCTTAGGCTGGGCCGCGCATGCCACGTGTCCTGCAGGAATAAGTTGTAAGTGTCCGTGGACCAGTGGCGAACTACCGGAGCTCCTTGTGCGAGCGCGGAGGCGGCCGTCAGGCTGTCCACGTGGTAGTTGTAGCGGGCGTCCACCTCGCTGGCGATGCCCATCATCGCCGCCAGGGGGAAGTCGTAGGCATTGTTGAAATCGCCCGACACTGCCGGATAGCAAGGCCCGGAGTGCGTGCAACCATAGGCCGGATTCAAAGGACTGGTCTTGTTCGCGAATCCATTGGACGACAGCCAATCGGAGTTGAGCAGCGCATCGCTGAACGAATTGGTGGTGCTGAACCCGTTTCGGCCAATAAACAGAATATTTGCGCCAAACTGAATGTTATGCGATCCCTGCACTCGCGTAACCGTATCCACCAGGTTGTGCACGGGTGCGTTAAATCCGCTCGAGTAGGTGATGGGTTGATCGAGCCCTCGCATCATGACCCAGGGTTGATTGGTGTCCCCGTTCGTATCCACGCTTTGCCGGGTCAGCCCATAGCGGAAGTTGTTTACCCAGTGAGGCCCGAAAACTCCGGTATAGCCGGCGACCAGCCCCTTGCTGAGGTCGAGTTGCGTATCCTGCGGCGGGGTGCCGGGTAGAAAGGGAGTGTCGAGAGTACGGTCGTCGCGGGCGGCGCCGCGCAAGAACAGCGTGTGGTTGCCGCTGGACGTCAGCTTGTAATCCAGGCGCGCGATGTACCAGTTGAAAGAGGTTTTCTGAGGAGCTGCGAAGCGGTAGCCGGCATAATTGACAATGTTACCCACCCCGAAGTCGTTGGGCAGGGGATAGGTGTGGAAATAATTGAGTGCCACCCCACTGGGCCCAATACCCAGCGGATCCATCTGCCTGAGCTGTGCCGGGCCCAGCGCGTAGTAACCTGGCTGAACCGGGTAGTTTGCTCCGCTGGCGCCGACCACCGTACCTCCGGGACAACTGCCGGCATCGGCACACGGATATTGAATGATGCCATCCCGCAGCGTGGCGCTGGGACTCACTCGCACCTGGCTTAATTGGGTCGACTGCCGGTGTCCTTCGTAATTGAAGAAGAAGAACAACCGATTCTTGACGATCGGTCCGCCCAGCGTCCCCCCAAATACGTTTCTCACCAGGTGTTGCGGCACGTTGGGCTGGCCGTTCGCTACTTGCGAGGCCTTCAGAAAATAGTCGTTGGCCTCCCCCACCGTATTGCGGTTGAACTCATAGAGGGAGCCGTGAAAATCGTTGGTACCTCCCTTGGTGGCCATGGCGATCTGCGCTCCCGAGGACCGCCCCTCGGTGGCGCCATAATTCGAGGTGGTTACACGAAACTCCTGGATCGAAAACTGTGTGGTGGGCAGGACTCCGTAAAAGGCGTAGCCGTTGAATTCGTCGTTTACGCTCACTCCGTCCAGCGTGATGTTGTTCTGGTCGCTCCGCTCCCCATTGACCGAGCCGGCGCGCGTGTCGTACGTGTTCTGGAGTTGCGCGGGCTGATCGCCGTTGTATACCACCCCCGGCTGAAAGCTGAGCAGCAGCGGCATGTTCTCCGCTTGCAGAGGCAGTTGCTCGATTTCGGTGGTGCCCATCGTATGCCCCAGGCTGGCATCCGTGGTGTTCAGCGACGGCGCTTCGCTCGTAACCGATACCACCGACTGTACCGTGCCTACTCGCATATGCACGTCCACCGTCGCCGGCAGCTGCACCTGCAGCAACACATTCTTTTCTTCGTATTTCTGGAACCCCTCGGCGCTCACCGTCAGGTTGTACGTGCCGGGAAGCACCGCGGCGAACGTGTAGCCGCCGCTGGCCCCGGTCATCACGGACCGGCTGAAATTCGTGCTCGTGTTGACAATCGTCACCTGCGCCCGCGCTATGGCCGCGCCGGAAGGATCGGTCACGGTGCCGTGCAAGGAAGTCAGCGCTTGTCCCCACGCCGTCGCTGAGTACACGCCAACACACAGGATGACCAACATCCATAATTTTTTCATGAGCCCTCCTTCTATTTAGGGACGCAGGCAGTCGAGCCGGGCGCCTGTCCGCCAATGGAACGAAAAGATGTCGAGCAGTCGAACTTTTTGAGTAGCAGGGCCTTATACTAAAACTTCGTTGGCCCTGTCAAGCGCGTGGCAGGGAAATGAAACGTTTGTTTCGCAAGGTATGTTCCTTTATCTGGACTGCGGAGGCGGTTTCTTGCGGGGTCGATCGGAGCCTGGCCAGGGACCGATGCCAAGTCTAACAATGCCGGGTGGGGGCGGTGCTTTGCGGGCGCGGTCGATGAACCTTGACCCTGATTTAAGCGGGATACCAGCGAAATCCATTGCGTTGTTCCTGATCCACTTTTTTCAGGATACGAATCGTTCGGGCGCGTCGGTAATGAGCGCAGATGGTGAGCAGAACATTGAGAAAGCTCATGGGCGCCGCATAGGAGTTGCTCAAGTGAGCTTCCACCGGCGTCAAAAAACATTCGTCCGCGAATCGAGCGATGGGAGAAATGAAGGTGTCGGTAATTCCCACGCAGTACGCGCCATTGGCTCGCGCCTGTTGCAGGCCTTCCACTGTCTGCCGCAGTCCGCGTCGGAAACTGATGGCGATCACCAGATCCTGCTTGCCGCAATTGCGGGCCGCGTTTGCGCTCTGGCCCGGCGTCGTGCCTGTCGCCGTTGGAAAGCCTAGCAGGGTCAGGCGATACTCGAGAAACTGCACGAGCCCAATGGCCAGATCGCCCCCTAAAACCAGAATTCGCCT
>DATGIY010000386.1:0-4456 GCA_035295475.1 Terriglobales bacterium | reverse complement strand
TGCTTCGAGTTTTTCTGGAATGAATCTGATCCGCTCACCGGCATGGTGCGCGATCGAGCTGTGGCGGATGGGGGAGATAGCCGCCTGATCGGCAGCATCGCTGCTACCGGCTTCGGCTTGACCGCGCTATGTATTGGCGATAGCCGGGGCTTCCGCCCGCGGGCCGAGATTCGAGAGCGCGCACAAGCCACGGTCGATTTCCTGCTGCGCCGGGCCGCTCATCACGAGGGCTTCTACTATCATTTCTTGGACATCCGCAATGGCCGGCGGGCGTTCATGTCCGAAGTTTCTCCCGTGGATACCGCCATCCTTTTGTGTGGCGTGCTCACCTGCCGGGAGTATTTTTCCGATCCCGGTATTCGCAGCCAGGCTACCCAAATCTATGAGCGCGTTCGCTGGCCTTGGGCGTTGAACGGCGGTGATACGTTCGCCCTCTCCTGGAGGCCGGAACTCGGCTTCAGCCGATTCCGCTGGGATGCTTATTGCGAATCCATGATGCTTTACCTGCTGGCCATGGGTTCCACCGCCCACCCCGTTCCAGCAGAGTGTTGGGAGAGTATTCGCCGGCCCTGGACGGTATATGACGGATATCGCTTCATTGCCGCCGCAAGCCCTCTCTTCATTCACCAGTTTTCCCATGCCTGGTTCGATTTTCGCGGCCGGCACGACGCCTATGCCGATTACTTCGCCAATTCCGTACTCGCCTGCGAAGCACAGCGGCGTTTCTGCCAGAACTTGAGCCGCGAGTTTCCCAGCTATGCCGGCGGCGTCTGGGGCATTACTTCGTCGGACTCACGCCGCGGTTACGTCGCCTGGGGTGGCCCGCCGCTGCAGGGGCCGATTGATGGCACCATCGTTCCGGCCGCGGCCGCCGGCTCGCTTCCTTTCTTATTCAGTGACGCCATAACCGTGTTGCGGGTGCTGCGCAGCCGCTATGGCGGCCGGGTCTGGAAACGCTATGGCTTTGTCGATGCCTTTAATCCTTTGCTGAATTGGGCGAGTCGCGATGTGCTGGGAATTGATGTGGGAATCAGCCTTTTGATGGCGGAAAACGCCCGCAGCGAGTTCGTCTGGAAGGTGTTTATGCGCAATTCCGAGGCCCGCCGAGGTATGGAGAGGGCCGGATTTGCCCCGCTGAAGCACGTGCCCACACTCTACGCCGTCAGTCAGCCGGCGGTGCTGACCACTCCGCGCTCCGGAAAGCTGCTCTCGGTGGCTGCGACCCACGCGCAGCGAAGGTCGTAAGTAGCTACGTTTTAAAGATTTATCTACCCTCAGCAGAACGCTTCGAGGCAGTACATCATGAGCGGTGCGGGCCCGCCTTGGTGGCTCTCATGACCTTGGTTATATGGACTAAGTGGGTGCGGGACGGAATACTAGCCCGCGTGTCCCAAAACAGGAATCTTTCCCAATCCTGGACGAAGGGCTCGCCCTCGGGACAAAGGTCGTACCCAAAAAACCAAGGAGAGATCATGAAGGCTCGCTTTCACCTGTTTGCCAGCCTGCTGACATTAGCCGTGGCCGTCGCTCTGCTGACGGCTACCGCCGCAGCAGCACCACTGAATTCCAATACCGGCACCGTGCAATTCAATGCCACTCTGAATGAGCAGCTGACGGTCACCGTCACCGCCGGCGCGACGGTCAATTTCACGCTGGCGCCCAACACTGCCAATAACGCGGGCAGCACGACATCTACCGTGACCACCGCGTGGGTGCTGGGTTCGGGCCGCACCAACGTCGCGGTCTGGGCCTACTTCAGCAGCGCCACGGCTGCCCTGAATCCCACTACCGTGGGCAACACGGTTACGATTCCATCTTCCGCCATCGGTGTGCAGGTGAACGGAGCCGGGCCGTTCAACACGTGCACGGCAGTCAGTCCGTTCAATGCCGCGGCCTCGGGCGTGCTCATCGGCAACACCGCCATCACTGGTACCAATGCCAACAGCAAGCGGACCGATACGCTGGCCTACAACATCAACACCACCGTGGTGCCGCAGCTTCCGGCGGACACCTACACCGGCGTACTCAACATTCAGGCGCAGGCCACTCCGTAGCGGAACCAGCGCAGCACGAGCATGGCTCCCCCTGGTTTTTTCTCAACATGGTTTGAATTGGGCCTGGACTTTCCAGGCCTTTTGTTTTGGAGCAGATTGAGATGCGGCGGAGCTGTTTCGATTCGCGAACGGGGCGGAATGAAACTACGCCCGTAACTTTCTAGATGCTCCCTGGTGTTGGAATGACATCGGTAATCTCGACGCCGCACCCGCCCGGCTGCGAAAACTGAGTCCGCGTCCCGAATTGGGACTTTTTCCCAGAATTGGACGACCCAGGCTGATCCCAAGGTTCGCCGTTCAAACCCGATAAGGAAAGCGATGGCCAATCGAATCAATGGGTTGGGGCTAATACTTGCGTTGCCGCTCGTGCTGGCGCTGAGCGCGTCCTATGCCGCCGCCGCCCCCGCCAACTCGAATGTCGGCATCATCAACCTCAATGCCAGTGTCCCGGAGTCTCTGACCGTGACCCTGGGGGCGGGGACAAACGTCAATTTCACCCTGGTTCCCAACACGGCCGCCAATAACGGCAGCACGACTTCCAGCGTCACGACTTCGTGGGCGCTGAAACCGGGGAGAAACAAAATCGCCGTCTGGGCCTACTTCACCAGCGCCACTGCCGCGCTGACCCCGCTGACCGCGGGAAACACCGTAACCATTCCTTCTGCCGCGGTCAAAATCCAGGTTGACGGAGCGGGGGGCTTCAATCCCTGCAGCAGCGTCAGCCCCTTCAATGCCGCCGCCTCCGGCCTGCTGGTCGGCACCACCAACATTGTGGGCAACAGCAATATCAATGGCAGCCGCACCGATACGCTGGCCTACCAGATCGACACCACGGTCACGCCGCAATTGCCCGCTGATACTTACATCGGCGTGCTCAACATCCAGGCGCAGGTGACGCCGTAAGCGATGCCAGCACTCGAAGGAATCCACGAAATGACCCAATCCGCCCAAACTCGCACAAGTCAAAGCAGGCTTTTGTTTGCCGGCCTGTCCCTATTGATCCTGCTCGCGCCGCTTTGCGCGGCGCAGACGGTGCGGCCGCTCATTGATGAAAACGTCGTCAAGGCGCCGGGGAAGAAAGCGAGCGGCAGGATCGAGTACTACAACGACTCACTGGAACCATTGGTCGTGACCTTGGAGGCCAAGAGTTTCACCGTTTCGGCCACCGGCGACATCTCGTATCGTTCCTTGGATCCGGATATCCACTTGAACTGCCGGCCTGGTGCGTGCTGTACGCCGCCTTTTCCGGTTTTCGCGAGCGCACGTCCCAGGGTTTCATGATCCAGGTGCAACTGCCGCACACCATTTACCTGCTTCCCAAGCGCCGCCTGCAGAAAGCGGAACTTAGCATTGTGCGCGCGGAGTACCTGCCGCAGTCGAAGAAAGTCGTGCTGCGCGTGGCCAACGCGGGAAACGCCTTCGGCCGCGTACTGGAAGCCGACGTGGACGGGGGCAAAGCCAAAGCTTCGGAAGGCGGATTTCCATTATTTCCCAACAGCCAGAGACAAGTCGAAATTTCCTGGCAGTCGGCCAGCGTTCCGCGCCGGCTGGTGCTGCATTTTGATCGTTTCACGATGGAAACAGCAATCCAGGGCGTCCCGCAGTGATGCCGCTAAGTAAATGTGCAAGCTCCCCACTTCGATCGCCGTAGCCGCTGTTTTTTGGCTGCTCGTCCCCGGTTGCGTGCCGCTTTGCCGCGGGCAACTGATCACGGTGGGTGGCGGCTCCTCCGACCTTTACGACGCCCAGGGCGCGTCCATCCAGGTGCAGAGCGGCAATTACCAGGGATACCTGGGCGCCGGCAGCCTGGGAGGGAGCTTTCTGCTGGGCAGCTACGCTTCCGCGAAAATGCGTTCGGGAACCTTGACCCTGGGCGATGATCCCATCACTCTGGACTTGCCTACCGACATATTCGAGAGCAGCCAGTATCTGCTAGCCCGTGGGGCTTCTTTCAGCGCGCATCGCAAAGGCTATGACATCATGGCGTTTGGCGGAGCCACCGCGCTGGGAGGAGGTACGCCCTTTTTTCAAGCGGCCAGCGCGGAAACACCCGCCGGCATGCTTTTCCTGGACACCGCTGCTTCAGACCGGCTGCACTTCTATTCACGCGAAGTCTTTTCCAACCAGCAAACCGCCATCAATGGATTTACGTTTCGGATGCGTCCAAGCCTGACCCTGGGCGCAGCGGGCGGCGTAGGTTCCAACCAGCCCTACCTGGCCAGCAGCCTGGATCTCAAGCTCGACTGGCTGGACGTGAAAGCGGCTTATATCGACGCAGGAGACCGATTTCGGCGGGTCACGGTACAGCAACCCCTCAATTCGTAATATAGCGGGGCAAATATTCTGGCGACTTTGAAACCGCGCCGCGGCATGATGTTTGTAATTGGGCACCAGAATCTGCT
>DATGIY010000385.1:0-8652 GCA_035295475.1 Terriglobales bacterium | reverse complement strand
ACTCGCCGTAAGGCACCCAGATGTTCTTCACCTGGGTGGCATGCTCCAGGAACCAGCGCCCCTCGCCTTGACTGGTGTCGAACCAGTCGATAGCGCGGCCTTCGTTGGTGAATGCCTGTTTCAAATTGCCGATAGAAAACGATTTGGCCGCACTTGCGCTTTCCCCGTCGGCAAATGACCAGATGGCATCCACATCGTCGTGCTCCGCCAGCGTCTTCAGGAGCTGCGCCCTCTGCCCGCTGACCAGATTCACCGCCCCCGCCGGCAAATCGCTGGTATCGAAGAGCTGGTAAAGATCGCCGATAATCAGGGGATAAGTTTCGGAAGGAACCGCCACCACCGTATTGCCGGTGGCCAGAGCGGGCAAAATAAGCGAAAGCAAGCCCAGCAGCGGGATTCCATCGGGGGCAACCATCCCCACGGTTCCTACTGGCTCGTTCATCGCAATCGCGATCATGCGCGCCGGCGGATTGTGCACCGCGCCTTCGAACTTATCGGCCCAGGCGGCGTAGGAAAAAATCCGCTCGATACTGGTTCCCACTTCCTTCTTCGCCTGCCGTCTTCCCACCACGGCCTCCAGGCGGCGGGTTATCTCTTCCTGCCGCAGGGAAAGGTTTTCTGCCATGTAGTACAGCACTTGCGCCCGGTTATGGGCCGTTGCCTTGGCCCAGCTCGTTGCTTTGCGCGCGGCTTCCACCGCGTTGCGGATATCTTTGCGGTTTCCCAGCGGCGCTTCTCCCAGCAATGCACCTTTCGGGCTGCGTACTTCCATGCTGTAGCCGGAATCCGGCCGCGCCTGCTTGCCGCCAATGTACAGTTTCACCGTCCGATCGATGGCTCCCGAGGCCGGCGACGGCTGCGTTGCGGAACCAACTTCTGCCGCCGCGGCCGTTTTCACCGGCGGAGCGCTCTTAAACCACGCCGGTTCCAGGTATTCCCGCAGCCCCTCTCTTCCACCTTCGCGGCCATAGCCGCTTTCGCGATAGCCCCCGAAACCGCAGGCGGCGTCGAACAGGTTGGTGCAGTTGACCCACACCACCCCCGCTTTGAGCTGGGCCGCCACGTGCAGGGCCACGTTGATGCTCTCGCTCCACACGCAAGCTGCCAGCCCGTAAACCGTGTTGTTGGCCAGCTCCACGGCTTCTGACGGCGTGCGGAAGGTCATCGCGGCCAGCACCGGACCAAAAATCTCCTGCTGCGCCACCGTGGAAGTCGGGTGCACATTGCTCAGTAGAGTGGGTGGAAAATAAAGGCCGCGCGGCGGCAGTTCGGTGGTCGGTTGCCAGCACGTGGCCCCTTCGGCTACTCCCTGTTCGACCAGGCGGCGAATGCGCTCCAGTTGCACCGGAGCTACGATGGCGCCGATGTCGATGGCCTTATCCAGCGGCGGACCCATGCGCAGCGTGCTCATGCGGTCGCGGATCTTGCCGATCAGCACCTCGGCAATGCTTTCCTGCATCAGCAAGCGCGATCCCGCGCAGCACACCTCGCCCTGGTTGAACCAGATAGCGTCCACCAGACCTTCTACCGCGCTGTCCAGGTCGGCATCTTCGAACACCACGAAGGGCGACTTGCCCCCCAGTTCCAGCGAAAGCCGCTTGTGGGTATTGGCGGTCGCGCTGCGGATCGCCCGTCCCACCTCGGTGGAGCCGGTGAACGCGATCTTGTCCACCTCAGGATGCCTGACCAGCGCCTCGCCCGTAGACCCATCGCCGGTCACGATGTTAACCACCCCGGGCGGCAAGCTGATCTCCTGACAGATTTCCGCAAACGCCAGCGCGGTCAGGGGCGTGAACTCCGCCGGTTTGAGCACCACTGTGTTTCCTGTCGCCAGCGCCGGAGCGATCTTCCACGCCAGCATCAACAGTGGAAAATTCCAGGGGATGATCTGCCCCACCACGCCGCAGGCGGTGTAGCCGGGAAACTCTTTTTCCAGCAGCTGCGCCCAGCCGGCGTGGTAATAGAAATGGCGCGCGACCAGGGGGATATCGATATCGCGGCTCTCGCGGATAGGCTTGCCGTTGTCCATGGTCTCCAGGACGGCAAGGCGTCGCGAGTGCCGCTGTACCGCTCGCGCCAGCGCATAGAGGTAGCGGGCTCGCTGATGCGGCTTCAGCCCCTGCCATTTGGGCAGTGCTTTCTTGGCCGCCAGGACCGCGGCATCAATATCCGCTGCCGAACCCTGGGCCACGGTGGCAATCTTTTCTCCGCTGGCCGGATCGCTGGTGTCGAAAAAAACACCCTCCGCGGGCTGCCGCCATTCCCCGTTGATGAAGTGGCCAAAACGCCGCCTGTGCGCCTCCAGCCAAAGCTGGGCTTCTTTCGGGTCCTCCGGGGCCGGCCCGTATTCCATGGTCAGGAATTTTTCCGCGATGCTCATGCGCTTTTGCTCAAGACGCTCCGCTTATGCGATGGGATGACGGTAATCAGCCGAGTAGCGGCCGGTCGCATGGTGTTCCAACTGGCGCTCGATATCGTTCAACAGCCCGCTGGCGCCAAAGCGGAAAAGCTCGGCTCGCATCCACGCCGGTCCCAGTTCCTCTTTCATCAGCGCCAGCCATTCCGTCGCCTGCTTGGCCGTGCGAATCCCGCCGGCGGGCTTGAACCCCACCGCCATTCCCGTTTCCTGCGCATATTCGCGAATCGCCCGGGTCATGACGAACCCGACGGGCAGGGTGGCGTTTGTGGGTTCCTTGCCGGTAGAGGTTTTGATGAAGTCAGCTCCCGCCATCATAGCCACCAGGCTGGCGCGAGCCACGTTGCGCAACGTGAGCAGGTCTCCCGTACCCAGGATCACTTTCATATGAGCCTGACCGCAGGCGCGTTTGAATTCTGCAATCTCGTCATAGAGCGCCTGCCACCGGCCCCCAAAAACATGGGCTCGCGTGATGACGGTGTCGATCTCCTGCACCCCTGCTTCCACCGACCGGCGGATTTCCGCGACTCGCTCCTCCAGCGGCGAAAGACCCGCGGGGAAGCCGGTAGAAACCGCCGCCACTCTCACCCCGCTGCCTTCCAATGCCCGCACCGCGGTTTCCGCAAATCGGTGATAGACACAGACCGCGGCCACTTTAATGCCCAGTTCTTCCACCCCGAGGCGCTTCGCCAGTTCTGGCCGCATCGGTTGCCGGGCCTTGGCGCACAGCCGCCGCACTCGTTCCTCGGTGTCGTCGCCTGAAAGCGTGGTCAGGTCCATGCAGGTGATGGCCCGCAGCAGCCAGGCCGCCTGCCACTCTTTCTTGACCGTGCGCCGGGTCACGTGCGTCTGGGCCCGCCGCTCCACCGCGCTGGTGTTCACACGCACCTGCTTGACCCATTCCAGGTTCAGCGGCATGCCCCGATTCGAAAGCAGCGACCGGTCTGCGAGCGTCGCCAGCGGCGCCTCTGCCGCCGGATAGGTATTCTTCTCCGCCATCGCCCTGCATTGTACGTCAGACCGCCGGAAACCGTTACTGCGTTCCTGGTTTGGTCTTGACAGCCTTTCTGCGGCAACGCTAGCCTACGTCGCCAATCCTTTTTGAAGGCGATCTTCCGTTGAACTTGTGGTTCGGGTGTTGCCGCGCGTTTCTTGCCCGTGGGACTCTCCGGCAGCGCTATAAGGAGAAGCAATGTACACACCTCATACCCTGAGCATTGCGCTTCTGATGATGATTACCAGCGCCGTCTGCTGGGGATCCTGGGCCAACACCTTCAAAGCGGTAAAGAATTATCGTTTTGAGCTTTTTTATTGGGACTATGCCGTCGGCATCTTTGTTGTTTCCCTGATCCTGGCCTTCACCATGGGCAGTAGCGGCCACAATTCCGCCAGCTTTCTCAACAACGTTCATGCCGCCGACCCCGGTAACATCGGTTACGCTCTGCTCGCCGGAGCGGTTTTCAATCTGGCTAATCTCCTGCTCGTCGCCGCCATCGATATGGCCGGCCTGGCGGTTGCCTTTCCTGTTTCCATTGGTATCGCCTTGGTAGTGGGCGTGGTCCTCAGTTACGCGCTGCAGCCCAAGGGTAGTGCTGCCTTCCTGGCGCTGGGCGTGGCTTGCGCGCTCCTCGCCGTGATCCTCGACGGCAAAGCTTACGGCAGCCTGGCCGGCACGGGCCGTTCCGTTTCCAAAAAGAGCATCGTGACCAGCGTCGTTTCCGGAGTTTTGATGGGTCTATGGGCTCCGTTCGTCACCCATGCCATGACCCGCGGCAACCCGCTTGGCCCCTATAGCGTGTGCGTGTTCCTGACCCTCGGCGCTCTGCTTTCCTGCTTTATCTGGAATATTTACTTCATGAAACGCCCGCTGGTGGGCAAGCCGGTGGATTTCAGCGGCTTTTTCCACGCGCCCGCTTCGGGTCATTTTTTCGGGCTTCTGGGCGGATTCGTCTGGGGCATCGGCACGGTCTTTAACATGTCGGCCGCCAACCTGACCGGGGTAGCGATTTCTTATGCCATCGGCCAGTCCGCTCCCATGGTGGCCGCGCTTTGGGGGATTTTTGCCTGGAAGGAGTTTGCCGCTTCCGGCGCGCGCGCCAAGGCTTACCTGACCTTCATGTTCGTCTTTTACGGCCTGGCAATTTTCCTGGTTTCGCGCGCCTACGGCTGATTCCGTAAAGTATTTCTTCGACCTGTCATCGCAGGGCGAGATAAACATCGCGCAGCACGAATACGAGACTCAGAACCCAAATCAGCGTGCTCACCTCGCACCCCCGCCGCGCCACGACTTTCACCGCCGTGTAAGTAATCACTCCGAAGCTCAGCCCGGTGGCGATGCTGAAAGTCAGAGGCATGGAGACCGCGGTTATAAACGCCGGAAAAGCTTCCGAGAAGTCCGGCCAATCGATGCGCGCCACCGATTGCATCATCAAGCCCCCTACCACGATCAGAGCCGGCGCGGTTGCGAACGCGGGTATGCTGGTCGCCAGGGGGCTGAAAAACAGCGCCAGCAGAAACAATGCCGCGACCACCACGTTGCTCAGGCCCGTGCGCGCTCCCGCCGCTACCCCCGCCGCGCTCTCCACGTAGCTGGTCACGGTAGAAGTCCCGGTCAGCGATCCCAGCACCGTGCCCACGCCATCGGCCAGCAGTATCCGTCCCACGCGTGGGATTTTCCCGTCTTGCACAAAACCGGCTTGTTCGCACACGCCCATCAGCGTGCCCACGTTGTCGAAGAGGTCTACAAACAGGAAGGCAAAAATAATCTCGAACAATCCCAAATGCACTGCGCCCCGCAAGTCAAGCCGCAGCAAGGTTCCCGAAGGGTGCGGCATGGAAATCAACGCCTGGGGCCAATGCACGCTCCCGCGCACGGCGCCGAAAAGCATGGTTCCCACAATTCCCAGCAGGACGCTGCCATGCACCTTTCTGGCGATCAGCGCCGCGGTCAGCAAAATTCCGAAACAGGCCGCCTGTACGCCGTGATCGGAAAAATTGCCCAGGCTGACGAATGTCGCCGGATTCGATACCACCAGTCCCGCGTTGCGCATACCTATGAAAGCGATAAAAATGCCAATGCCGGCTGCCGTCGAATGCTTCAGACATTCGGGGATCCCGTTCACGATCTGTTCGCGCACCCGCGTGACCGTGATCAGGATGAAGACCATCCCGGAGATGAAAACCACGCCCAGCGCGGTTTGCCACGGCACGTGCATTCCCAGGCAGACGGAATAAGTAAAGTAGGCGTTCAACGACATGCCGGGCGCCAGCGCGATGGGATAGTTCGCGTAAAGTCCCATCACCAGCGTGGCTGCCGCCGCCGAAACGCAGGTCGCGAACACCACTCCCTCTACCGGCATTCCCGCCTGCGACAAAATTTGTGCGTTCACCACCACGATGTAGGCCATGGTGATGAACGTCGTCACCCCGCCGACGACTTCCTGGCGAACTGTGCTTTCGTTTTCGCTGAGTTTGAACCAGCGTTCCAGCAGGGAATCGCGCCGCGGCTTGCGGGATTTATCGATGGTGGTGGTTGACGCCGGCATGAAGCCTGCACTCTACGGGTGCGTTCGCCGCCAAGTCAATTGCCATTCCGGCAACATTCCCGGAAAGGCATGGCTCAGCGGCGCTCAGAAAGCACTGCGACCCCATACACCGGTAAGCTGACGGAATTTCTGGAGCCTCCGTTGAGCACATCATGCATCGCCGCGGGCAAGCGAAAGGTCTGTTCTGCTTTAGAAAAGTTGATCAGGATGTACACGGTCCGATTCGGACCATAGCGGGGATCGACTTCTATTCCCTGGGGCACTGGTCCCAACTCCGGCTTTACGCCGCTGATGTCGATCATCCACTTGGCGGCCGCGTCCATGAGTTGATCATCGAACCAGGCTCCGATGTAGGTGATCCGCCCCTTGCCGATTTTGCGGGTGATCGCGGCTGGTTGCCCGTCGAGCCATCCGTTGCTTTGGCCGTACCGTTCCAGTACCTGCACGTCGGGACTGCTGGCGCTCAGCCATTCGGCCCATAGCTGGTCTTGGCCGCTCCCCCAGCTGCCATCTACCGCAACAGGATGAAGGAGCGCATAGTACTGCTCCACCCGCCCGCCCAGCAGCGCTGCCAGCGGTCCGGGCTGCCGCTCCGGCTGCAGACCGTTGTCATCGTTCTTCATGCCGGAACGCTGTCCCAGCACCAGATGGCCGCCCTGGCGGACATAGGCAATCAGGTTCTGAGCTGCCTCGTCCGAAATCACGTTAAGTCCAGGAGCGACCACAAGCTTGTATTGGTCCAGGGGAGCCGTCGGCGGCGGGATGTCAATCGACTGACTGATCTCGCGCAGCGGCCGATAGTAGCTGAGAATCTCCTTCACCGGATCATAATTTTCGTTGTGTCGTTGCCAGTTGATGGCCCATCGGCTGTCATAAGAATGCAGAATCGCCACTTGCGATTTCACCGTCGTCCCCGCCAGTTCCGGCCCGGCCTTGGCGAACTCTCTTCCGATCTGCTGCACTTCCGAATACAGCGGGACCGGCGTGCCATCCGGCCCCACCAGGGTGCCGTGATATTCCTCCTGGCCGTTCAACGCGCTGCGCCACTGCCAGTAGCTGACGGTGTCGGCGCCATGTCCGATGTCGTGCCAGGCCATCGCTCGCACCTCCCCCTTATCCAGGGAGTTGTTGACTGGCGCCCAGTTGACGGAGCCGGGCTGGGTTTCCATTACCCAGAAATTCTTGCGCTTGAAGCCGCGCGTCAGGTCGTGCGCTGCGCCGTTTTTGACCGGATCCAGATGTCCTTCACCGACGTAATCATCCCAGGCGGCAAGATCGAGGTCCTGCGCGACTGTGTAATGATCATAACCGTCGAACCAGCCCATCATATTGGTGGTGATGAACTGCCGGGGATCGGCGTTCGCCCGAATAACATCCAGTTGGTTCTTCTGGTAGCTGCGCCAGGTGTCGCTCACAAATCGCTTCCAGCTCAGCAGCAGTCCCGGATTGCCGTAGGTGGTTTCGATGGGAATCTGGCTCCAGTCGGAATAGGTCTGGCTCCAGTAGGCGGTGGTCCAGCGGGCGTTCAGGTTGTCGAGCGTGCCATAGCGCGCCTTCAACAACTGTTGAAATTGCGCCCTGGTGTCGGGATCAAAAGAGACTTCCGCATACTCATTGTCAATCTGCCACCCGATCACATAAGGATTGTGGCCAAATCGTTTTGCCATGCGCTCCGCAATATCGCGAGCTAGTTCGCGGTACTTGGCATTGGCAAAATTGAACTGCTGCCGGTTGCCGTGTTCGGCGCGATGCCCTTGTTCGTCTACGCGCAAGGTCTGCGGATATTTCTGTGTAAGCCAGGCGGGAGGAGCCGCGGTCGGCGTGCCCAGGACGGTATAGATTCCGTGCCTTCCTGCTGCCGCGATTGCCCGTTCCAGCCACCCAAAGTGGTAGTCTCCCTCGCTCGGCTCCATGCGGCTCCAGGCGAACTCGCCCACTCGCACCATGTGGATTCCAGCCTGCTGCATGAGCGTCAGGTCCGCATCCCAGCGTGACTCCGGCCATTGTTCTGGATACCAGGCAGTCCCCAGCAGGATCGGCGGCGGTGTCGTAGGAGCCTGTGCTTCCGCTATCGGAACTACGAGGCTGAATAGGGCGGTTAGAAAAAGTGCACAGATGAAGTTGCAACGTGGGTGCATGGCAGGCCTTCTTTTAGCGGAAGAATTGTAGCAAGCGGAGCGGCCGGGGGGCGCCGGCGTAGGACCGGCTCAGGTCCCCCACCATCGGTGTTCCAGCCTCGCAAACCCGGCTGCACCGGCGCTTATGGCCGCACCTCCAGCCGCACATCGCCTCCACGATCAATGCGGGGCAGGTGGAACACAAACTCATCGTCTCGTCGTTCCCCTTGGAGCTCCTGCTTCTCGCCGAGAAAGGGAACGTAGTACATCTGCATCGGCTGTCGCGATGCAACCGTAACCGTCATTCCTGTTTCTGGCTCGGGGATCGCATTCTGATGCCCGCGCAACCCGCGAAAGTTCACAAAAAAGATGTGAGAAGATCCATTGCGGCGCTGTCAAGCACGGATCGTGCGCGCTGCAGAAAAGAGTTCATGTCGGCCGCCTGGAAAACGTTTCTCCCGAAGAACACGCCGGCGGCGCCTGCCAAAGCCGCGCTGCGCACGATTTCCAGCGCCTCTTCATCCGATCCCTGGCGGCTTCCGCCCAGCACGAGTATCGGGATGGGGCACCCCTC
>DATGIY010000384.1:0-3893 GCA_035295475.1 Terriglobales bacterium | reverse complement strand
CGATCGAGGCCATCCAGAAATCGGTGGCCGAGCAGTTTGGGCTGAAGCTGGTGGAGATCAAGGCCAAGAACAACTCCCGCGCCATCGTTTACCCGCGGCAGATCGCCATGTACCTGGCCAAGCATCTGACCGAGGCTTCGTTGCCGGAAATCGGGCGCCAGTTCGGCGGCAAGCACCACACCACCGTGCTGCACTCGGTCGAGAAGATCGATGAGACGCGCAAGAGCGACAAGGATTTGAACAGGCTGCTCAATAAGTTGACGGAGAATTTAGGAGGATGAATCGCGGCTTTGCCCGCCTTTTCCACGCTGCGGCCCAGTCTTCCTCCAGCCCCGCTGTGCGCCGCTTGTGGAAGCTGTGTAACAGGCGGGCTGATCCTTCTCCCCGGTCCAGCTTTCCCTGGCCAGCCACAGTCGAGCGCCCTTATGAACAGCACGATTTTGGCGGGGAAATCAGCCCGGGCAGCGGTTAGGACCCCAATTTCCACTTTTCCGGGCCCCCTGCTGTTACTGCTGGTTTTAAGGCTTTTTCTTTTGATATAAGGGAGTTAATAATCTCGGGCTGTGGGCCCGGCTTTCAGGGTGGTCATATATGCCGGCAGAGGCAATGGTCGCTACAGGGACGTCCACCATGGAGATCACCGTCAGCAGAGCGGAACTTCTGCGCGAACTGACCGCGACCCAAGGCGTGGTCGAACGCAAGACGACGATCCCCATTCTTTCTAATTTTCTTTTTGAAGCCGCCGGCGACAAGCTGTCTATCACCGCCACGGATCTGGATTTGAGCCTGCGTACTTCCTGCAGCGTCAAAGTAAAGAAGGAAGGCGCCTGCACCATTCCCGCGCGCAAGCTCTACGACTACGTGAAGCTGCTGCCCGACGTGGATGTTTCCGTCAAGCTGCTGGAGAATCACTGGGTCAACATTCGCGCCGGCCGCTCCAATACCAAGATGGTGGGCATGGCGCGCTCCAATTTCCCCAGCCTGCCTGCCTTTCCCGGCGCCGGCATGGTGAAGATTCCCGCGGCCGTGCTGCGCACCCTCATCAGCAAAACCATTTTCGCCATTTCCAATGAGGAGTCGCGCTACACCCTGAATGGCGCGCTCATGGTGCTTAAGCCGGAATCGATCGTCATGGTGGCCACCGACGGCCATCGCCTGGCCCATATCGAGGCCCAGGAAAAGTTCGGCGCCAACGACATGCGCACGCTCATCCCCAAGAAGGCCATGGCGGAGTTGCACTCGCTGCTGCAGAACACCGACGTGGACGAGGTGGAATTCGCCAAGGACGAGTCGACGCTTTTCTTCCGCATCGGCCAGCGCCTGCTCACTTCGCGCATGCTGACCGGCCAATTTCCGAATTATGAGGCGGTGCTGCCCAAGGACAACACCAAGAGCGTGCTGGTCCGTTGCGACGACCTGAACGGCGCCATCCAGCGCGTGGCCCAGTTTGCCGACGAGCGCTCCGGGGCCATCCGCATGCGCCTGGAGAAGAATGAGCTCAAGGTTTCCTCTTCTTCCACCGAGGCAGGCGAGTCGGAGGATTCGCTGGACACTTCCTACACCGGCGACCCCCTCACCATCGGCTTCAATTCCGCCTACCTGCTCGATTTCCTGAAAGCCGCCGATAGCGAGGAAGTGCGCCTGGAGTTCAAGGATCCGCAGTCCGCCGGCCAGCTCCGCCCCGAAGGCGCCGAGGACTACAAGTACCGCTACATCGTCATGCCCATGCGGATCTGAGGTGGGCCTTCCCTGTCATCCCGAGCCAGGGCGTATGCCCGTTTTAAGTTGAACGTCATCCTGAGGAAGCGCGAGCCGCACTTTTCGCGGTGAGGGCGCCCGAAGGACCTATGCACTTTGAGTGATCCAACCCTTACCGGTGATCCCCCTGCATTTGACCTTCCGCCCTCCCAGGGCTACTCTACGGGCCTCAGGGGGTGTGCCATGCTCAAGGGCTTCAGGCAATTTGTGCTGCGGGGCAGCGTGGTGGATCTGGCTGTTGGCGTGGTCATCGGCGCCGCCTTCGGCACCGTGGTGACCTCGTTTGTGAAAGACCTGCTCACGCCTTTCATCGCCGCCATCGTGGGCAAGCCGGATTTTGGCGGGCTCAGCTTCACCATCAACAACAGCACGTTTCTCTACGGCGACTTCATCAATGCGGCCGTTTCTTTTGTTCTGATCGCCGCCGCCGTTTACTTCTTCGTGGTCACGCCCATCAACGCCCTGGTATCGCGCGCGCGCAAGGAGCCGCCCGCCGATCCCACCACCAAGAAGTGTCCTGAGTGTCTAAGCGAAATTCCCATCGATGCCCGTCGCTGTGCCTTCTGCACCAGCGCGCTGAGTGAAGTCAGAGCCAAAGCGGTGTGAGAAGACCTGCCGCGTGGGAATTCGGGACCAGCAGCCTCGTCTGATCCCGGCGTCGGTCTCCAACTTTATTCGTAGCGCAGAGCCACGATGGGGTCTACGTTGGCGGCGCGACGCGCCGGCAGGTAGGTTGCCAGCATCGCCACCACGGCCATCAGCAGCACCATGATCAAGAAAGTGATGGGGTCGAAGGCGCTGACTTCAAACAGCTGGCTGGAGAGCACTGCCGCCAAGGCTGCTGCCACCGCCAGACCGGCCACCACGCCCGCGGCCACCAAGCGCAGGCCTTGTATTACCACCATGCGCAGTACTTCGGGGCGACGCGCGCCCAGCGCCATGCGGATACCGATCTCCTGCGTGCGCAGCGACACCGAGTAGCTGATGATGCCGTAAAGCCCGAGTGCCGCCAGGAATAACGCGATTCCCGCGAACAAGCCCAGCAGCGTTACCGCGAATCGCCGCGGCCC
Organism: Terriglobales bacterium; assembly: GCA_035295475.1. GTDB lineage: Bacteria > Acidobacteriota > Terriglobia > Terriglobales > Acidobacteriaceae > JAICWP01. The sequence continues at coordinate 1,065 of DATGIY010000384.1, read as the reverse complement.
CAGCGAGTCGGCGATGAGATCGTCCATGGTCTGCAGATCGTAAGCCGCAGCCTGGCTGGGATCTACATCTTTCACCGCCTGGCGAATGGTCGTGGCCAGAGCGGCGGGATCGCCGGCCGTGCGGGCCACCAGGGAAGCTCCCAATCCACCGAACAAAGAAGTGTGTTGCAGCATCGAATAGTAGCGCAGCCCCTTGCCTGACTCTCCTACCAGAGCAGAGCGCTTGGTGTGGCCGACCACCCCGATGATCACCGTCCAGGGGTTTTTATTCACATCCGGGCTCGCGGCGTAGCGGATGCGCTGCCCTATGGGGTTCTGGTTGGGCCAGTACTGCCGCGCCAGGTTCTCGTCGATGATGACCACCGGCAGCGTTCCGGCCCGGTCTTGCTCGCTGAAATTCCGCCCGCTGAGCAGCGGTATCCGCAGAGTAGAAAAGTATCCGGGTGTTACCCACCCCAGGTTACTGTGAGGGTCAGGAACGCCCTCTCCCAGGGATCGGTTCTCGATTTCAAACGAAGAAGCCGAGCCCGAGTCACTGAAAGGCAATCCATTTACGGCGGCGGCCGACTGCACACCGGGTTGCTGCCTCAATCGCTCCGTGATCTGCTGATAGAAGGAGATTTGTTTGCTCTCATCGCTGTAGGCCGTCGGCGAGAGGGAAACCTCCGCGGTCATGACGCCGTGCGCGTCAAATCCTGGATTCACTTCCTGCATATGCGCCAGGCTGCGCAGGAACAATCCCGCACCCACCAGCAGCACCAGCGCCAGCCCAACTTCCCCCGCCACCAGCACGGAACGCAGCCGCTGCCGGCCGCGTCCGCCGATATTGGAGCGCCCGCCTTCCTTTAACGCCTCAAAGTCGCCCGCCCGCGACATCTGCCAGGCCGGCGCTATCCCGAACAGCACCGCCGCCACCAGAACCACCCCCGCCGTGAACAGCAGCACGTAACCGTCCACCGGAATCGCGATGTTGCGAATGGTGTTGCTTGGGGCGAGGCCGCGCAGGGCGTTCACCGCGCTGTAGGCGAATCCCAGCCCCAAAATCCCTCCTGCGCTCGACATGAG
>DATGIY010000383.1:0-7302 GCA_035295475.1 Terriglobales bacterium | reverse complement strand
GCCATCACATGTTCATGAGCGGCATGAGCCCCTACTCCGCTTTCGCCTTCTCCTTCATGACCATGGCCATCGGCGTTCCTTCGGCCATCAAGACTTTCAATTGGCTGGGCACCATGTGGAAGGGCAAGATCCGCTTTACTGTGCCCATGCTGTTTGCCATCGGCTTTGTGTCCCTGTTTGTCTCCGGCGGGCTGAGCGGGCCATTCCTGGCGCAACCCTCGATTGATATTCCCTTGCACGACACCTACTTTGTGGTCGCCCACTTCCACCTGATCATGGGGGTGGCGGCGATCTTCGGCATCTTTGCGGCCACCTACTACTGGTTCCCCAAGATGTTCGGGCACATGATGAACGACACCTTGGGCAAGATCCACTTCGTGATCACCTTCATCGGCGCTTATTGCATCTTCATGCCCATGCATTACCTGGGGATGGCCGGAAACCCGCGCCGCTACTCGCAATTCACCGAGGTGAAGTACCTGGCGCCGCTGCTCCCCGTGCACAAGTTCATCACCTATGCTGCTATCATCACGGTAACCGCCCAGCTGCTGTTCATCTTCAATTTCTTCTGGAGCATGAAGAAAGGCAAAAAGGCTTCGCAGAATCCCTGGGAAGCCACCACGCTGGAGTGGACCACGGCCACCCCGCCGCCGCATGACAACTTTGGCGGCGTCACCCCGGTGGTTTATCACGGACCTTATGAGTACAGCGTGCCGGGCGCAGCCAAGGATTACATCATGCAGACGGATCCGACGCCCGTGCCTGCGCACTAGATTGGTATGGCCACTTTGACTCCGACTTTAACGGTGAAACAGCCGAAATCCCGCCACGGCGGTGGGGACGTTCCCCACTATCCCGGCGGAGGCGGAGGCGGCGGACGAGGGGACGACTCTCCCGATTATGGAGAGCACCTGCGCCGCTGCCGCCTGGGCCTGGCGGTAGGAATCGCCCCTATCGTGATGCTCTTCGTGGCGTTCAGCAGCGCCTACTTAGTGCGTCAGGGGCTGGCGTCCTGGGACCTGCGGACCAATAGCTACATCAATGACTGGGCGCCGGTGCACTTGCCGGTGCTGCTGCTGGTGGTCAACACCTGTTTCCTGCTGGTCAGCAGCCTGACCATGGAATTCGCCCGGCGGCAGGCTGCACAAGCCGCGGCGATTGCCCCCATAACAGCTATGCCCGGCATCGCCGCTGATGAGCAACACAATGTGCCCTGGCTGGGCATCACGGTGGCCCTGGGGCTGGGCTTCCTGGCCGGCCAGGTGCTGGCCTGGCGCCAGATGGAAGCCCACGGCATCTTTTTGTCCAGCAATCCCAGCAGTTCGTTCTTCTACCTGCTGACGGGAATGCACGCCTTGCATCTCGCCGGTGGCGTGGTGGCTTTGCTGTACGCGACGGCAACGGTATGGCTGAAGCGGCCGCCGGAATCCCGCAGCGTGGTCATCGACGTTACTGCCTGGTACTGGCATTTCATGGCTCTGTTGTGGCTGTACATTTTTGCCCTGCTCGAAATCGCCCATTAGTACGAGGAGGCTGGCACAATGGCCGACGTTGCGGTGCAGCACAGCGTAGTAGGCGCCTATGAGCCCTCGCTGTTCGGCACCTATTCCAAAAAAATCGGAATGTGGCTGTTTCTGCTTTCCGATTCCCTCACCTTCGGCGCGCTGCTGTTTGCCTATTCTTATGGCCGCATCTCCACCCCCAACTGGCCCACGCCCTTCGGCAAAGCCAGCATCGTGAACGCCACCATCATGACCGTCTGCCTGCTTTCCAGCTCGCTGACCATGGTGCTCGGCGTTTTGGCCTCCAAGAAAGGCGACCACAAAGCCACGGTGAAATGGCTGCTGGCCACCATGTTCTTTGGCGCGCTGTTCGTGGTGTTGCACGCCAAGGAGTGGAGCGGGCTGATCGGAGAGGGGCTGCGGCCGTTCAGCAATCCCTGGGCGAAAGGCGTTCCCCAGTTCGGCGGGACTTTTTTCACCCTGACCGGCATGCACATGCTGCACGTCACCATCGGGGTCTGTTACCTGGGCGTAGTGGCGCTGCGCAAGAAGTGGCTGCCCATCCTGCTGGGCATCTGGCTGTTGGGATGGCTGCTGACGCCGGCCACCAATGTCTTCCATATCGGCATTCACGTGCTGCTCGTAGTTTTGGTAGTCTCCGCCATGATTCTGTTCTTTAAACCGAAAGTTTATGACGCGCACGACGTCGAGATTGCCGGCCTGTACTGGCACTTTGTAGACCTGGTGTGGATGTTCATCTTCCCCCTGGTCTACCTGATGTCCACCAAGGTGGTGTAATGCACTCTGCTGAGCGGAGCGGAAACGACCATGCATGATGTAGCCCTGAAACCGGGTGTTGCAGCAGTCCACGAGGAAAGCAGGACGCCCTACTACTTCGTATGGGTGGTGCTGCTGATTCTGACCGGCATCGAGGTGGTGCTCACCTATAACCAGGTCTTTGCCCCGGTGCGCATGCTGGAAGTGCTGATGGGGCTGTCGGTGATCAAGTCCGCCCTGATCATCTTCTACTTCATGCACCTGAAGTTTGAAATTGCGCGCATGAAGTGGGTTTTGATGGTGTCCCTCGTGGTCTGCCTGACGCTCATGTTCGTGTTCTTTGCGGATGCATTTCGCATCCTCAGCCTGGGTGTCAAATGAAGGACGTGCGATGAAGCTCCGCCTGGCCATTCTGGGTTTTTCCCTCGCGCTCTGGGCCGCCCCCGCTATGGCCCAGGGCTGCGCCATGTGCTACACCTCCGCCCTGGGCGCCAGCCCTAAAAGCCAAAAAGCTCTGAGCAAGGGCGTGGTGGTGCTGCTGGTTCCTCCCGTGAGCATGATGACCATCCTGATCGGCGCCAGTTTTATGTACGCGCGAAAACGCGATCAGCGAGTGGAAGAAGAAGAAACCCAACAAGTCTAATGTAATTGTGGGAACGCCGAGCTCTGCTCCGCCCTGCGCGGTATTTTTGGCGCGGGCCCCCGCGTGTGGGTACGTATTCAGGTTCCGTTCCTGCCTGCTTCGTGGCACTGCACGCGAGATCCTTCGGACCCAAGGGTCCTCAGGATGACGCCTTCCTTCCGATTGAGCCCGCCTCGTTCGACAATTTATAATAGAAAGATTCCGCAGCGCTCACCAAGGCCGTAGTGTGAGGCCGCCGTGTCAGAGGGCTGCAGGGTCGAACTCATTTCCTGCCGATGTCAACCGACAGCATCATTGTTCGCGGCGCCCGGGTGCACAATCTCAAGAACATTGATTTTGAGATCCCGCACAACACGTTGACCGTGGTCACGGGCGTCTCCGGCTCGGGCAAATCGTCGCTGGTGTTCGATACCATCTACGCCGAGGGTCAGCGGCGCTACGTGGAGTCGCTCTCCGCCTACGCCCGCCAGTTCCTGGAGCGGATCGAGAAGCCCGACGCCGACGTGATTGACGGCATCGCCCCGGCGGTGGCTATCCGCCAGAAGAACACCACCCGTAACCCGCGCTCGACCGTGGCCACGGCTACGGAAATTTACGATTACCTGCGCCTGCTGTTTGCCCGCGTCGGCCGCACCTACTGCCTGCAGTGCGGCGCGGAAGTGAAGAAGGATACGGTGGACGAGGTGGCCGATGCCATCCTCGCGCTAGGGGAAGGCACACGCCTGAACGTGCTCTTCCCGCTGCAACCCCATCAAGGGCCGGCAGCGCCGGAGAAGAAGCGCAGAACCAGGAAGGCCAGCGGCTCGGTTGTGGCGCAGGCGCCCTCCGGCAAGCTCAGGGCAGGCTCTCGCCCGCGGACGGACAGTATCGCCACGGAAGCGGTGAAGCAGCGCCTTTTTGAGCTGCGCAAGCGCGGCTTCAACCGCCTGTCCCAGAACGGGCAGGTTTTCGAGTTCTCCACTCCCGAATCGCTGCTGGACATCGATTTCTCCCAGCCTGTCTTCCTGCTGGTGGACCGTATCGCGCTGGCGGCGGATTCCCGCCCTCGCGTGGTAGATGCCGTCGAAACCGGTTATCGCGAGGCCGGCGAAGTCGTTTTCCAGACTGCGCCCCGCGAACCGGAATCACCGCAGACCTTGCGCTTTGCTCAACGCTTCGAGTGCAAGCGCTGCAACCTCCGCCTGCAGGAGCCCGAGCCGCGCCTGTTCTCCTTCAACAATCCCTACGGCGCTTGTCCGCGCTGCCAGGGCTTCGGCAACACCATTGATTTCGACCTCGACCTGGTCATCCCCGATAAGACCCGCACCATCGCCGAAGGTCCCGTGGAACCCTGGACCAAGCCCAAGTACCGGCCGCTGCAGGCCGAACTCAAACGCTTTGCCAAGCAGCGCGGCATTCCCCTGGATGTGCCCTGGGCGGACCTGGACCCGGAGCAGCAGCAGGTGATTATTGACGGCGAGGCCCGTTATCCCGGCATTCGCGGCTTCTTCGCCCACCTGGAGCGCAAGAAGTACAAGTTGCACGTTCGCGTCTTTCTTAGCCGCTATCGCGGCTACTCGCAATGCTCCACCTGCGGCGGAACACGGCTGCGTCCGGAAGCGCGCCAGGTGAAGATAGCAGGCAAAAACATTTGTGAAGTCTGCGCCCTCACCGTGGAGAAGGCGCGGCAGTTTTTCGATTCCCTGCAACTGACTTCTCAGGAAGCTCAAATCGCCGACAAACTGCTGCAGGAGATCCGCGAGCGCCTGATTTTTCTAAACGACGTTGGCCTGGAGTACCTTACCCTGGACCGCCTGGCGGCCACCCTTTCCGGCGGCGAAGCCCAGCGCATTCAGCTGGCCACCTCCCTGGGCTCCCGCCTGGTGGGCACACTCTACGTGCTGGATGAGCCCTCCATCGGGCTGCACAGCCGCGATACCCACCGGCTCATCCACATCCTGCACGACCTGCGGGATCTGGGAAACACCATTCTGGTGGTGGAACACGACCCTGAAATCATGCGCGCCTCCGACCGCATTCTCGATTTAGGGCCGGGAGCGGGCGAGAATGGCGGCAAGGTCATCGCCGCCGGCACTTATGAGCAGATCAAGCGCGCGCCCACTTCCCTTACCGGCCGCTATCTGGCCCAGGAACTGCGCATCCAGCTGCCCAACCAGCGCCGCCCGCCAGGCGCGCACAAATTGCGCATCGTAGGGGCGCGGGTCCACAACCTGAAAGCGATCGACGTCACCATCCCTCTGGGCATGATCGTGGCCATCACCGGCGTCTCCGGCTCGGGCAAGTCCACGCTGGTGCACGATGTCCTCTACCAGGCTTTAGCAGCAACCAAAGGGCAAGCCAACGGCAGCGGTCCGGCGCCGGGCACGCTGGAACGGCTGGAGGGCGCCGAGTGGATTGATGAAGTGGTGCTGGTGGATCAGTCGCCCATCGGACGCACGCCGCGCTCCAACCCCGTCACTTACATCAAAGCCTTCGACGCCATCCGCGAACTTTTCGCTTCCCTGCCCGAGGCCCACAAGCGCGGCTTCAGCGCTGGCCACTTTTCCTTCAATATTCCCGGGGGCCGCTGCGAAACCTGCCAGGGCGATGGCACGGTGACAGTCGAAATGCAGTTTCTGGCCGACGTCGAGCTGATCTGCGAGGAATGCAAAGGCACGCGCTACAAATCGCAGGTGCTGGAGGTCCGCTACCGTGGCAAGAACATCCACGAGGTGCTCAACTTGACCGTGCGGGAAGCGCTGCAGTTTTTTGCCGCCGTGCCCAAGATCACGGAAAAGCTGCGGGTCCTGGAAGAAGTGGGGCTAGGATATTTGCGCCTGGGCCAGTCCGCCACCACGCTTTCCGGCGGCGAAGCGCAGCGCATGAAGTTGGCGGCGCACCTGCAGCCGCGCAGCAGTTTCCGCTCGGCGCAAGAAGCCAAGCGTCGTCATCGCGTGCTCTACATATTCGACGAGCCCACCACCGGCCTGCACTTCGATGACGTCAGCAAGCTGCTGGCAGCGTTCCGGCGTTTGATCGAGGCGGGTGGCTCGGTGCTGGTCATCGAGCACAACCTTGACGTCATCAAGACTGCCGACTGGATCATTGACCTCGGCCCGGAAGGCGGAGAGCGCGGCGGCTATGTAGTGGATGCCGGCCCGCCCGAAGCCATCAGTAAGAATGCGATTTCCTACACCGGCAAATTTCTGGCCAAAATCCTGAACAGCAATGGGGCCCGGGCACAGGGGTCCCTCAGCGACTGAAGCCGACATCTCTGACCACCAGTGTGGCATAGCTGAAGCCAGGCGTCCGCAAACGGCTGCCATTGGGCTGCCGCCGCGTTTCGCGGTAAGCTACTGAACGGCTGCTGGGCGCATCTTAGGAGCAGCGGATTTCCCGAGAATGATCGGTAAACAGAAGCTGGTTGGCTGGGCGCTGGCTGCCTTCATGGCGGTTTTGTCTGCCGGCCGGCTGTGCGCCCAACAGAGCGGCAAGACCACGCGCCACATCCGCGTGGAGCAGTCCGACCCTCTGTTCCCACCGGAACTCCGCCAGGCGGAATCCGCCCTCGAGAAGAAAGATTATTCCGCCGCCGAACCGCTGCTCCAGAAAGTCACCGCGCAAACCCCGGAAAATTACCGTGCCTGGTTCGATCTTGGCTATGTTTATACCGCTACGGGCCGCAAACCTGAAGCCATCGAGGCCTACCGCAAATCTGTTGCTGCCAAGCCGGACGTGTTCGAATCCAACTTGAATTTGGGACTGTTGCTGGCGCAAACGGGAAGCCCCGAGGCGGAGCAGTTCCTGCGGGCGGCTACGCGGCTGAAACCTTCGGCGAATGCGGCCGCTGGCGTGGCGCGGGCTTGGCTTTCTCTCGGCCACGTGCTCGAACACAGCAAACCCACGGACGCGGTGCAGGCCTTCTCGGAGGCGGCCAAGCTGCAGCCGACCGACCCAGAGCCTCATCTTTCCGCGGGCGCCATCCTGCAAAGGCAGAACGACCTTGCCGGCGCCGACCGTGAGTACAGAGCTGCGCTGGCCCTGGCCCCCAATTCCCGGGACGCGCTCATCGGCCTGGCCAATGTGTACATGACCGGCAAGCGTCTGCCCGAAGCGGAAGGCGCCCTGCGCCGTTATTTGAGCGTGGAACCCAAAAACGGCCCCGCTCATCTTCAGCTGGGACGGGTGCTGGAGGCGGAAAACAAGCATGCGGAAGCCGTTGCCGAGCTGCAGCAGGGTTTGCAGCTGGAACCGGGCGACGAAGGCGCCCAGCGTGACTTGGCTTTTGCCTACGCCAATCTGGGCAAGTTCGATCAGGCGGGGACGATCTACCGCAGCTTGCTGGCCAAGGCGCCCAATGATGCCGAATTGCATTACGGCTTGGGCTCGGCGCTCATGGAG
>DATGIY010000382.1:0-5242 GCA_035295475.1 Terriglobales bacterium | reverse complement strand
AATGCGCCGTCTCCGCCAGCAGCCGGCGATTCTGGTTGCGCGGCTTCATATATGGCCCCAGGGGAGCGGGAAGCAGATAACACAAGACCAGAAGTCCGGCCGTGAGCACCGGCTTCTTCCAGGACACAGGATTGCCGAACCAGGTGAGGCCGAGGCTGACAGCGGCAATCACAAAAACCGCCAGCACAATACTGTGACGGGTGCCGTCGTAGGGATAAAGATGGGCGAGGGCGGCGATCCAGCTCACAAGTAAGGGCAGAAACAGCAGGCAGGCTAGCTGGCGGCCGGAAGGGCCAGCATCGCCGGTGGCGGGTGGCTCAACCCACACGCCAATTACGCCCACCAGGAATAGAAGCAGCGCCACAGCTCCGACCACCGGCTGGCTGAATAGATAATGAAACAGGCGGAAGGTCTCGCGGGGAATGGAGGCCAGGCGGCTCTGCTCTCCCTGGAACACCTTGTCCACCTTGGCCATTTTCAGGAGCCAGGGAACCTGAGTCTGGTAAAGGAAGCCGTAAATCGCCAAGCCAATCGCCTGCCCGCCTGCCCAGGTGGCGAGCAAGCGCGTCGCCCGTTTTTTCCGGGCGAAGCGCAGCAAAGCGTAGATACCCACCACGAGGCAGAAGATCCAGGCGGAGTACTGGGTCAGAATAGCCAGCCACAGCGACAGGGAAAACAACAGTATGCAGGCGGCGGAGTTCTCCTGGATAGCCGTCTCCAGCAGATAAAGACAAGCGGCGAAGAAGAAGAGCAGGAGCGAGTACTGGCGGAGTTCCGCGCCCAGCGCGACCAGAGCCGGAGTAAAGCAGAAGAAGATCAGACCGACGAGGGCGGCAGTCTGGTCGGCGATCCGGCCCAGCCACTTGAAACCCAGCCAGCAGAAACCGGCGCCGGCAAGGACCGACGGCAGACGCAGCATCAGCTCGGAATTGCCCAGCCAGCGCCAGCCATGGAGCAGAAAATAGTAGAGCGGCGGATGCGCGCTGATCAGGCTGGCCCTGTAGGTAGCGGCCAGAGACGACTGGGTGGAGAGAAAGTAGATCAGGGCCTCATCGGGATTAAGAAAAAGGCTGCGCGCCAACTGGAAGCGCGCCAGGAGGCCAAGGGCGACAAGCAGCAGGGGAAGGGCCGGCGGATAGAGGTCGGCGGCACGGGCATTAGCAGGCGCGAGGACGCGGCTGCCGGGAGAGATCTGTTCCGAGGTGGCCAATGGGCGCATTGTCGCCTAAGCGGATTGCCGGGAGCAAGCTGCCCGGCGGAGCCGGCGCGCTATTGGAGTCGCCAGGGTGAGCGTTCCGGCCAGCGGCGCAGCGCGGCGGTAGCCCAAGCCGTGGATTTGTCCTGGTGACAGGAATTGCAGGGATTGGGAATGTTGTATTTGTCGGTCATGGCGGGGGATATGAAGCGGAAGGTGTGGGCATGAACGAAGGCGCCAGGAACCATTTCCGATTCGATCTGCGGCATGTGGCAGTCAACGCAATGGCTGCCGGGAGTGCCATCCTTGTGGTGGGTATGAGCTTCGAGGGTGGCCGTGCGCGGGCCATTGGGCGATAGCGGGGCGTGACACTCCAGGCAGATCTGGTCGGCGGGCTTGCGCAGCTGGGCGTAGTTGCTGGTACCGTGCACGTCGTGACAGTCGAAGCAGGTGATCCCGCGGCGATACATCACGCTCTGCACGAAGTCATTGCCTTGCATGCGGTTCTTGTGGGCGGTGCCGTCGGCGAAATAGTAGAAGCCGGCTTGCCCCAGGGTGTGGCCTTCGAGATTCCAGAAGTTTTGCAGGTGCAGACCGACCTGGTAGCCGACCGGCCAATCGTAGTACTTGCCAGCGAGAGGCACCGACCGGGGACGGCCCTGGGAGTGGCACTGAATGCAGGTGTCGTTGGCCGCCACATAATCCATGCGCGCCGGATTCAGGATGTTCTCGCGGGTGGGATGACGCACGTGTTCGCTGCCCGGACCATGGCAGCGCTCGCAGCCTACGTTCCACTCCGTGACCAGGTGGTTCTCCACGTTGTAATTGACGGAATGACAGCCGTCGCAAAGAGTGGCGGTAGGACGTTGCCGGTTGTCAGGTGGATAGTAAGCGGCCCACCAGTCGTCGCCTTTGGCAACCAGGTAGGGTATCCATTTGTGTTGTCCGATATTCCACTTCCCGGGCAGGGGATAGTAGAGATCGCCAACTTTGGTGAAGTAATTCTGTTTCCAGAGATTGCCGTAGACAAGCGCAATCTGGTTTTTGCCGAAAGTGACGAAGGATGGCTTGGAGGAAAAATCGGCGAGAATGGCCTGCGGGTGAGTGTTAGGGTCGCGCACCACGTTGGCCATGGGCGTTTTCTTCCAGCGCTGGTAAATCTCCTGGTGACACTTCTCGCAGGCCTGCGAGCCGACATAATGAGCTGCGGCGGTGGCGCCGGACTGGGCCATCGTTGGCAGGCGGGTAAGCGGGCTGAGGCTGCGGATAAAGAGCACCAGCCGCCAGCTGTCGTCGGCGCTTTGTAGATGGGGATTGCCCCAGGCGGGCATGCCGGTGAGTTGGACCCCGTTCTCGATGATGTAATGGATTTCACCGTCGGTGAGATTTTGGGTATGAGGGGAGCGCAGATCGGGAACCCTGGGATAAAGGTTCACACCCATGGGCGTCTGTCCGCTGCCATCGTGGCCATGACAGATGGCGCAGCGAGCCAGGAAATCCTGCCGTCCTTCCTCCAGGTTCGGCGAAGTAGGGGGCAGCGGGTTCTTCTGGCTGCGGGCCGGAGCGGGGATGGCCAGATTACGCACCCGCCAAGCCACCGAGGCTTCCCAGGCAGAAGGCTCGGCAGTGGCGCGAAAGCCGCGGCGCAGCAGCAGAGTCGCCCATATAGCGGCCACGGTCGCGACCACGACAACGGCCAGGAGAAGCAATTTCCAAAACTTCATACCCACTCTTCCGCGAGGGATAATTCACCGCAATCTAGCTCACGCGAGCTTAACCCAGTCTTAATCCCCACCTGGAAATGGGTGACGTCAGGCAGTGTCTAACGTCGCGCGTCAGCAGGCGCTCGCGCGGCCGTGACTGCGACATAATGTGGTTCGCCGAGGGCGCGGGCATCATAACAGGGAAATGAGAGGGAGTTGATCATGGAAATTGAAATTCGCCGCGGCGACATCACGCAGCAGCCCGATGTGGATGCCATTGTTAACGCGGCCAACACCGATCTGGCGCTGGGCGCGGGCGTAGCTGGAGCCATCCGCCGGCGGGGCGGCGATGAGATCGACCGCGAAGCGCGCGCCCTGGGGCCCATTCGCCTGGGCGAGGCGGTGGCCACCGGCGCCGGGCGCCTGCCCAACAAATTCGTGATTCATGCCGCCGCCATGGGCTACCGTCCCGAGGACCAGCGTGTACCCAAAAGAACAGGCTCGCTTTCCAGCGCGGCCATCATTCGCGAGGCGGCGCTCAACAGCTTGCGCCGCGCCGAAGAACGCCAACTGCGCAGCATCGCCTTCCCTGCCCTGGCGACGGGAGTGGCGGCGTTTCCCGTGGACGAATGCGCCCAGACCATGCTGGCGGCGGCGCGGGAGTACGGGCGCGAGCATCCGCAGAGCTCCGTGCAGAAGGTCATCTTCGTGCTGTTCGGGCAGGAAGACTACGAGACGTTCAAGGCGGCAGCCGGGTCGCCGCGATAGGCGGGACCATGCTCACAAATTATGTGCTTGTACGCTCGAGATGCTTCGGGCCTGAAGGGCCTCAGCATGAGGCCGGGAGGAGGTGGGAGCGTATGGCGGGACGCGTGGGGGCCGGCCGGACAGTGCTGGCCCCGGTATCGAGTAGCCGCCGCAGTCGTGAGAGAATAGACAAACTTCCCCGCGATGGCGGTAAAAACGCTTACTTCGCAATCGGCGGCGCCCGCACCGGCCACTGTCCGCGCTCAACCGCGCTCCGGCTGGCGCGACTCCTTCTTCTGGATGGTGGCGGCCGGCTTTCTGCTGCGCCTGGCCGCCATCCTCATCCTGCATACCTATCGCTATCGCAGCGCCGAAGGGCACTTTGATTTCGGCTATGAAATGGGACGCATCGCCGCCGCCATCGCTTCCGGGCACGGCTTCAGCAATCCTTTTCAAACGCCCACCGGACCCACGGCCTGGGAACCCCCGCTCTATCCCTATCTCACGGCGGGGATTTTCAAACTGTTCGGCATTTACAGCTATTTCTCCGCTTTTGTGCTGCTCACGCTGAACAGCTTCTTCTCAGCGCTGACCGCGATTCCCGTCTACCTGATCGGCAAACGCACCTTCGGCTATACGGTGGCGGTGTGGTCGGGCTGGATGTGGGCGGTGCTGCCCTTCACTATGTACTGGTCCACCAAGTGGGTGTGGGAGACGAGTTTTTCCGCCTTGCTCCTGGCGCTGATTTTCCTGGTTGCGCTGATGCTGCAGGAAGCGCAGGGGTGGCGGTTATGGGCTGCCTTGGGCGCGCTGTGGGGAGTGGCGGCGCTCACCAATCCGTCCCTCGTCTCGTTTCTGCCAGTTTCGCTGGGCTGGATTTGGGTGCAGCGCAAAAAGCGGCACGGCTCCTGGCTTCCGGGAACAGTTCTGGCGCTGCTGATTTTTGCCGCCCTGGTGACGCCCTGGATCACCCGCAACTACCAGGTGTTCGGGAAATTCATTTTTATTCGCGACAATTTCGGCTGCGAGCTTCGCCTGGGCAACGGACCGGGCGCCGACGGCACCTGGATGTGGTATCTCCACCCCACGCAGAACGTACTGCAGATGCGGGAGTTCCAGCGCCTGGGCGAAGTGGCCTATATCGCCGAACGCAAGCAGCAGGCTCTGGCCTTTATTGCCCAGAATCCGACCCGGTTCATCGAGCTCAGCGCCAAGCGTTTTGTGTACTACTGGGCGGGCCTGCCGCGCTCCTCGAAAATTGCCGCGCTGGCGCCGATCAAAAACTCGCTGTTTCTGGCCTCGTCGATCCTGGCGCTCTGGGGATTGGCGCGAGCCCTGCGCAAGCGAGTCCCCGGCGCCACCCTCTTCGGCTGGCTGATACTGGTGTATCCCGCCGTTTATTATTTAGTGTTCCCACATCCGCGCTACCGGCATCCGATCGAGCCGGAGATGCTGCTTTTGGGGGTGTATCTGATAAGCCAAGTGAGCACCAAGAACCGCACCCTGGTAAAGCCGGTCCGGGTGATTGGCGATCCCCGCAAGCCGATCACCACGCTCTCGGTGGTTATGCCGGTTTACAACGAGAAAGCCACCATCG
>DATGIY010000381.1:0-3163 GCA_035295475.1 Terriglobales bacterium | reverse complement strand
CCCATCGCGGCGGTGCGCGACGGCGACATGATTAGCATCGACCTGGGGAAGCGCGAGTTGTCGCTGGAGGTTAGCCAGGGAGAACTGGCCGCTCGCCTGCGCAAGTGGACGCCGGCCGCGCCGCGCTATACCCGCGGCGTTTTCGCCAAATACGCCAGCCAGGTTTCCTCGGCGTCGCAAGGCGCGATCACGCTGCCGGCCAAGGCCGCGGAAATGGCCAGCGCAAGACATTCATCATGAGCAAGGAACGCATCAGCGGAGCGGAAATTCTCTGGAAGTGCCTGGAGCGGGAAGGGGTGAAGCACGTCTTCGGCTATCCCGGAGGCGCCATTCTTCCCGCCTACGACGCGCTGCGGCACAGCGCGATTCACCACGTGCTGGTGCGCCACGAGCAGGGCGCCACGCACATGGCCGACGGGTATGCTCGCGCTTCCGGCGGGGTGGGAGTGGCTATTGCCACCTCGGGCCCCGGCGCCACCAACATGGTGACCGGCATTGCCACCGCCATGATGGATTCCTCGCCCATCGTGTGCATCACCGGCCAGGTGGGGAGCAAGCTGATCGGCTCGGACGCGTTTCAGGAAACGGACATCACCGGCATCACGCTGCCTGTCACCAAGCACAACTACCTGGTGACGCGGGCGGACGAGGTCGCGCGCACCATTCGCGAGGCGTTTTACATTGCGAAATCGGGACGGCCCGGGCCGGTGCTGATCGACATTACCAAGGACGCGCAGCAGTCGAGCTGCGTCTTCGATTGGGAAGCGGCAGCGCCGCAGCTGCCGGGCTATCGTCCCGACCTTTCGCCCACAACCGACGAGTACGAGCAGGCCATGGAGCTGATTCATGAAGCCAAACGCCCGCTGATTCTTGCCGGTCACGGCATCCTGGTTTCCGGAGCCGGCGGCGAACTGCTGCAATTTGCCGAACGGGCGCAGATCCCGGTGGCGCTCACGCTGCTGGGGTTGGGCGCGTTTCCTGCCTCGCACGCGCTCAACCTGGGGATGATGGGCATGCACGGCGAGGCCTGGGTCAACACCATGATCCAGGAAGCCGATTTACTCATAGCGCTGGGCATGCGCTTCGACGACCGCGTGACCGGCAACCTGAAGAATTACGCGCGCAACGCCAAAAAGATTCATGTGGAGATCGACCCCGCCGAAATCAACAAGAACGTGCGCGTGGACGTGGCGCTGGTGGGCGATCTGCGCGAAGTCCTGCAGGAACTGTTGGCGGAACTGGAGCCTTGCCGGCACAGTGAATGGCTGAACCGCCTGCAAAAACTGAAAGGCGATTCCGCGGTGCGCGACATTCAGAATCTGCCCGATAATGGGCACCTTTACGCGGCGCACGTGATCAACGATCTGTGGCGGGCCACGGAAGGCAAGGCGCTGGTGGTCACGGATGTGGGGCAGCACCAGATGTGGGAAGCGCAGTACTACCACCACGAAGCGCCGCGCTCGCTGATCACTTCCGGCGGGCTGGGCACGATGGGATTCGCGCTGCCGGCGGCAATCGGCGCCAAAGTGGCGCAACCGGAAGCGGAAGTCTGGGTGGTGGTGGGCGATGGCGGCTTCCAGATGACCATGGCGGAGCTGGCCACCATGGTGCAGGAAAAGCTCAAGGTCAACATCGCCATCATCAACAACGGCTACCTGGGCATGGTGCGGCAGTGGCAGGAATTTTTCTATGATCGCAACTACGAGTCCACGCCCCTGCTGAACCCGGACTTCGTGAAGCTGGCGGAGGCGTTCGGCATTCGCAGCGCGGCGGTGAAGCAACGCGCGGACGTGGTGCCGGCCATCCAGGGAGCGCGAGAGCACGCCGGGCCGGTGCTGATTGATTTCCAGGTCGAGCAGGAAGATTCCGTTTATCCCATGGTGGCGGCGGGCGCGGACCTGCACGAGATGATCCGGCGGCCCAGCGTGCTTGTGGAAACCGCCGCCGACGAGTAAAAGGCAAACATGCTCAACACCTTCGTGGTTTACGTGGAAGACAAGCCGGGAGTGCTGACGCGGGTGGCGTCGCTGTTTCGGCGGCGCGCTTTCAATATCGACTCGCTGACCGTGGGGCGCACGGAAAAAGCGGGCGTTTCGCGCATGACCATCGTGGTGGATACTGACGAAACCGGCGCGCGGCGGCTGGAGGCGCACCTCTACAAGCTGATTAACGTGCTGCTGGTGGAAAACGTGACCGCGGAGGCGGCGGTCTACCGCGAGCTGGCAATGATCCGGGTGAGTGCTTCGGCGGCGCAGCGCTCGCACATCATGGACCTGGTGGAAGTGTTTCGCGCCAAGGTGGTGGACGTTTCGCCCGATTCGATGATGATCGAAATTACGGGGACGGAAGATAAAATCGACGGGCTGCTGCACGTGCTGGAGGGCTACGGCGTGCAGGAAATGGTGCGCACCGGGCGGGTGGCGATGCGGCGCGGCATGAAGGCAGCAGCCGCCAGCGCAGCCGGAGCGGACGGGGCGGAGACTGCGGCGGCGGACACGGTTTCATATTCCGTGTAAGCAGCCATCACGATAGGTAGAGACGTAACTTGTTACGTCTGACTTTGAAGGCTGAGGAAGACGTTGCAAGCAACGTCTCTAGCCAAGAACGAAATTCGGACTACAAAACGAAAGGAACTCCTCCATGGCCAAGATTTATCACGATGAAGACGCAGACCTGGCTTTGATCCGGGCAAAGAAGGTCGCCATTATCGGCTACGGCTCGCAAGGGCACGCGCACGCGCTCAATCTGAAGGATAGCGGGGTCAGCGTGCGCGTTGGCCTGCATGCAGACAGCCGCTCGCGCAGCAAAGCCGAAGCGGCGGGGCTGACCGTCACTTCGGTGGCCGAGGCGGCACGCTGGGGCGACGTGATCATGATTCTGATTCCCGACACGACGCAGCCGGAAGTGTACGAAGAAGAAATTCGCCCGCATCTGAGCGCCGGCAAGACACTGATGTTTGCCCATGGCTTCAACATTCGCTATGGCACTATCAGCTGCCCGCCCGACGTGGACGTGAGCATGGTGGCGCCCAAGGCGCCGGGACATCGCGTGCGGGAAGTCTTTGTGGAGGGCGGCGGGACGCCGGCGCTGCTGGCCGTTCATCAGGACGCCAGCGGGCGAGCTCGCGAGCAGGCGCTTTCTTACGCCAAGGCAATCGGGGCGA
>DATGIY010000380.1:0-6736 GCA_035295475.1 Terriglobales bacterium | reverse complement strand
GACTTTGCCGTCCCAGGTTGAAAAGATTGGAGTCTTCGTCAACCAGTCCGTGGAACTGGTGCTCGATACCGTGGACAAGGCGGGGCTCACGGGAGTCCAACTGCACGGAGATGAAGATGCGCAATTCGCGCGCCGCCTCCTGCACCAAGAGAGTTCCCGGCAGGTGCGAATTCTGAAGGCCGTTTCCATGCGCGAAGTCCAAGAGGCAAAGGGCAAAACCTTTGCCATAGCTGCGCAAGACAACGCCGCGAGCGTTTTCAGCGGTCTTTTGCTTGACTCGGGCACTGCCGGTAAGCGCGGAGGAACCGGCGCGGTATTCGATTGGCAGCAAGCCGCGCCTATGGTGAGAATGCTGGGCAAGAGATTTCAGCTGATTGTTGCCGGGGGGCTGAACGCGGAAAACGTAGGCGAGGCCCTGCTAACCTTTCATCCCTGGGGTGTGGACGTGGTTTCCGGAGTCGAGCAATCGCCAGGGAAAAAGGATCGCGAGAAGATGCTAGCCTTTGTCGCGGCGGTTCGCCAGAGTGAAGCGACGCTGTCCGGGCATTCGCAAAGGGTTTCACGTCAAAACTGAATTCTTACTCGAATAAATTGGCAACCGTTACCATTACGGGCAAGAAGATGAGCGCCGCCAGCGCACGAGGCGGTGCTCCGGGCCGCTTTGGCCCGTTTGGCGGACGCTACGTCCCCGAAACCCTGATGGCAGCGCTGGAAGAGTTGGAACAGGTGTACCGCGGGGCGAAGCGCGATCCCAAATTTCGCAGCGAATTCAACGATCTTTTGCACCATTACGCGGGCCGGCCTACGCCCTTGTTTTTTGCCCGACGGCTCACCGAAAAACTTGGTGGTGCCCGCATCTACCTGAAGCGCGAAGACCTGTTACATACCGGCGCGCACAAAATCAACAACTGTCTAGGCCAGGCTTTGCTTACCCGCCGCATGGGCAAGCAGCGGGTGATCGCCGAAACCGGAGCCGGCCAGCACGGAGTAGCGACGGCAACCGTCTGCGCTTTGTTCGGATTCCAGTGCATGGTTTACATGGGCGCGGAGGACATGCGGCGCCAGGAACTTAACGTTTTTCGTATGCGCCTGCTGGGTTCCGAAGTCCGCTCTGTTGAGGCCGGTTCCCGCACTCTGAAAGACGCAATCAATGAGGCCATGCGCGATTGGGTCACTAATGTGCGCACCACCCACTATCTGCTGGGCAGCGTGCTGGGCGCGCACCCTTACCCGGAGATGGTTCGCGACTTCCATTCGGTCATCGGGCGCGAGACCCGCGTCCAGATTCGCAAACAGACGGGCAAACTGCCCGCTGCCGTGATCGCCTGCGTTGGCGGGGGCTCCAACGCCATTGGGATATTCAGCGCCTTTATCCCTGATCGCCGCGTACGTCTGGTCGGCGTGGAGGCGGGTGGGCGCGGCGTCAAGCTGGGCGAGCATGCGGCGCGTTTTCAAGGCGGAGGGCCAGGGGTTCTGCAGGGCACCTTCTCTTACATTTTGCAGGACGCCTCCGGGCAGATTGCCAACACGCACTCCGTTTCCGCGGGCCTCGATTACCCGGCGGTTGGCCCCGAGCATGCCTGGCTGAAGGAGAGTGGCCGCGCCGAGTATGTCTCCGCCTCGGACGCGGAGGCGCTGGAAGCGTGCTCCTTGCTGGCGCGCACGGAGGGTGTCATTCCCGCGCTGGAGTCGGCACACGCGGTCGCGGAATGTATCAAGCGCGCGCCGCGCATGAGGCGCTCGGAGATCATGGTCGTCAACATCTCCGGCCGTGGCGATAAGGACATGGGAATTCTGCGCGAAAACCTGAAGACTTTGTAATTGAGTAATTTGCAATTGGTAATTTGTGGCCCGAGAGCGATTCTTCTCGGAGCTTTCAAATTTCAAATTACAAATTACAAATTACAAATTGCTAAATTACCGATTGAGTACAAATCGCTCATGGCTCTCACATTCGCCAACCGTCCATCTCTGGTCGCCTATTTGACCTGCGGCGATCCTGATCTGGACACAACCCGCGAGGTGGCCCTCGCCGCGATTCAGGCCGGGGCGGCTGTGCTGGAACTGGGCGTTCCCTTCAGCGACCCGGTAGCGGACGGACCTGTCATCCAGCGAGCGAGTGAGCGCGCCCTGCGCCAGGGTACGGGCCTGGCCGACATTCTGCGGTTGGCAGCTGAGTTGCGGCGCCAGTCCGATGCCGGGCTGATCATTTTTTCCTATATGAACCCGATTTTGCAGTTTGGGCTGGAGCGGTTCTGTGATGCCGCCGCCCGGGCCGGAATCGATGGCGCTCTGCTTACCGATCTTCCGGTGGAAGAAGCGGGCGATTATCTGCGCGCCATGCGAGCGCGCGATCTTGCCACGATTTTTCTGGCCGCGCCCACGAGTCCCGACCGGCGGCTGCAGCGCATCGCCGAGGCATGCACCGGCTTTGTCTACGCGGTTTCGCGCACAGGGGTGACCGGCGAGCGCGATCAGGCGCCTAAGGATGCTCGTGATCTGGTCCGGCGGGTGCGCAAGTACACTCGCCTGCCGGTCGCTGTCGGATTTGGCGTCTCCACGCCGCAGCAGTTTGCCGCCATAGGCGAATACGCCGACGCTGCCGTGGTAGGCAGCGCCATCGTGCATACCATCGAGCGCAACCCTGGCAGAGAAGCGGCGGCAGTGCGGGAATTTGTGGCGGCGCTGGTCAGCGCCGGGGGCGCCGGGCGCGCGCGGACATCCGCTACTCGCGCCTGATTACAAATTCGCTGGCTTCGCTTACTATTTTGTGGATTCCCTAAGGCCATGGACATAGCTGATTGGCGTAAGAAAATCGACGAAATTGACCGCCAGCTGGTGGAACTCATCAACCAGAGGGCGGAGGCGGCGCGGGCCATCGGCCGCCTCAAGCGCCATACCAATATGCCGATTTATGAGCCCGAGCGGGAGAAGATCATTTTTGACAACGTGCGCAAAATTAATCGCGGTCCGCTCGAGCATCAGGATTTGATCCGCGTTTACGAACGCCTGATCGACGTCATGCGCAAGATTCAAAAAGACGAGATCGTGCCGGAGCAACCCGCCGCGGGCGGCGATACCGAGCTGGAATCGGAGGTGAATGACTGAAAAACAGCTATTAGCCACTAGCTATTAGCTGGAGGCTACTAGCTGGAAGCTGAACCCAGGGAGCTCGTCAGCGAGTCAACTATCTATGATCGTTGCCATGCAAGATTCCGCCAGCGAGGAGCAGATTCAGCAGGTCATCGAGCACCTGGTGAAGATGGGCTTCGAAGTGCACCGCAGTACAGGTGTGCGCCAGACCGTGCTCGGCGCCGTGGGAGCTCGTACAGACTTCGACATCCGGGAACTGGAGCTGCTTAGTGGTGTGGATCAGGTACACCGCATCAGTGCTCCTTACAAGCTGGCAGGGCGCAGCTTCCGCCCGGAAGGCACGGTGATTCGTCTCGCCAACGGTCTGGAGGTCGGCGGCAAGCAGGTGGTAGTTATGGCGGGGCCGTGCTCGGTGGAGTCCCGCGAGCAACTGTTTGCGGCCGCCCAACAGGTGGCGGCGGCGGGTGCGCGCGTGCTGCGCGGCGGCGCCTTTAAGCCTCGTTCCTCGCCTTATTCCTTCCAGGGCCTGGGCGAGGAAGCGCTCAAACTGCTTCGGGAAGCGGGTGAAAAATACGGTCTGCTGGTCATCAGTGAGGTCATGGAGATATCCCAGATCCCGATCATGGCGCCCTACGTGGACATTCTCCAGGTAGGCGCGCAATATGCAGAATTTCAACCTGCTGCGCGAATTGGGCAAGCTGCGCCAGCCTATCCTGCTGAAGCGCGGCATTGCCGCCACCCTGGAGGAGCTGCTTCTTTCCGCGGAATACATAATGGCCGGCGGAAATTACCAGGTCATTCTCTGCGAGCGGGGCATCCGAACTTTCGAAACCTATACGCGCAACACCATGGATATTTCGGCCATTCCCATCATTCACAAACTCTCGCACCTGCCCATCACCGCCGATCCCTCGCACGGCACTGGCCGGCGCGACAAAGTAGCACCGATGGCGCGTGCGGCCGTGGCCGCCGGTTGCGATGCCTTGCTGATCGAAGTCCATCACGACGCCGACCACGCCCTCTCCGACGGCGCCCAGTCGCTCTACCCCGAGCAGTTCCGCAAACTCATGGATGAACTGCGCCTTATTGCCCCGGCTGTGGGCCGCGCCATCGCGTGAGCGCTATCCGCCAAATCACGATCATCGGTACAGGACTGATTGGCGGCTCTTTTGCCCTGGCGATTCGCAAGGCCGGTTTCAAGGGCTATATCGTCGGGTGTGATCGCGAGCCTGTCCTGGCACAAGCTCGCGAGCGCGGCGCGGTGGATAGAGCCTATATCGATCCCGGCGAAGCCACCCAGGGGAGTGACGTGACCCTGCTGGCGACTCCGGTTGGTTCGATCATCGATCTGGTCGAGCGCATTGGGCCAACCATGCCTCCCGATTCCCTTATTGCTGACGTAGGCAGTACGAAAGCGGAAATCGCAGCCCGCGCCCGGGCCATCTTCGGACAGAGCGCCGGGACGAGATTTATCCCCGGTCATCCCATGGCGGGAAAGGAACGGGGAGGGATCGCTCAGGCGTATCCCGACTTGTTTCGCGGCGCGGCCTGGATTATTACGCCCTTGGGCGAGATTTCACCGGCCGGCGCCGGCTTTCTGGAATTGGTGGCAGGCACGGGCGCACACATAGTCAGCATGGAACCGGAACGCCATGACCGTTTGTGCGCGTGGTTCAGCCATCTGCCTCAGATGCTGGCCATAGCGCTGGCGGCCAGCCTGGCCGACGAATTTGCGGACGATCCGGATGCCCTGGAACTTGCCGGACCCGCGCTCCGGGAGATGACCCGCACCGCCGCCAGTCCTTATGCGTTGTGGCGCGACATTGCCCTAACCAATCGCGGTAACCTGCAGGACGCCCTGTTGCAGTTGGAGCAGTGCCTGGCCCACCTGCGGGAAAACCTCAGCACCCGCGAACTCGAGGGCCAATTCGATCTGGCCAACCGCTTCCGCAAGTCCTTAACCACAGGGGACACAGAAAACATAGAGAAAGAAAACAAGAAAACTGGGCCGGCGGGTCCGTTCAGCTCCTGACATTGTTCAGGTGGCTTAGGGCAACGCCAGACTTGAATTGTTTTCTCCGTGCAATCTGTCTCCTCTGCTGGTCTATTGCGAAGTTTGCGTTGAATGACGCTGCGAAAGTAGAATCCCCCTCTTATGAACAAAGTCGTGGCCAATGCCGAGGAAGCGGTGCGCGACATTCCCGATGGCGCCAGCATCATGGTCGGCGGGTTTGGCTTATGCGGTAACCCGGAGAACCTGATTCGCGCCCTGGTCAAGAAGGGCGTGAAGAATCTCACCACCATGAGCAACAACGCCGGCGTCGACGGGTTCGGAGTTGGCCTGCTGCTCGCCGCCGGGCAGATTCGCCGCCATATCGGCACTTACGTCGGCGAGAACAAGTTGTTGGAGCAAATGGTGCTCAACGGCAAGATCGAATTGGAGCTGGTGCCGCAGGGCACATTTTCCGAGCGCATTCGCGCTGGCGGCGCTGGAATTCCAGCTTTTTTCACCCCCACCGGCGTGGGCACGGTCGTGGGAGAGAATAAGGAAACACGCGATTTCGAAGGACGCACTTACGTGATGGAGCGCGCCCTGCGCGCTGACTACGCCCTTGTGAAAGCCTGGAAGGGAGATAAGTGGGGCAATCTGATGTACCGCAAGACGGCGCGCAACTTCAACCCCATGATGGCTACAGCGGCGCGCGTGACCATCGCCGAGGTCGAGGAACTGCTGGAAGTCGGGGAACTGGAGCCCGATTCCATCCACACCCCCAGCGTTTACGTGAAGCGCATTTTCCAGGGCGAACTCTACGAAAAGCGGATCGAAAAGCGCACAGTGCGCAAGTTTTAGTCATGCCCGCGCCCGACAACACGGTGCAGGAAGTGAGGGCGAGTGTTTTGCATTATCTCCGCCTTTACGAGCAGGGCAGCCTCACCTTAGGCGATTTGGCGGCCGAGCTGAGCGTGCTGGCGCCCGCCTACGATGAAGCTATGGGCGGGATCGCTGATAATTTTGGTCGCCTGCTGGAAGCTGCGTACCGGTATCGGACGCAGTCCGCGGCCGACGCCCGTGCTCCATATGAGGAGCTCGAGCGCGTGCTCACCGATTTCCGCCGCTCCGAGGCGGCCTGGGAGTGACGCTCAATCGCCGTGTTCGCGCAGAAAGGCCCGGACTCGGTATCGCACCAAACTTTCAAGGCAGGGCCACAGATGTTGTTGGGCTAAATGCTGAGAGCTGATCGCTTTCGAAGGGACCACATGGCTGCTCCAACCAAGCTGGGTAAGGATACCGAGAAGCGCGACCGTATCGTTCGCCGGATCGCGCGCGAGTTGCGCGACGGCTTCTACGTCAACCTGGGCATTGGCATGCCCACTCTGGTCGCCAATTGTGTCCCCACAGGCATGGATGTCGTGCTGCAGAGCGAAAACGGCATGCTGGGCATTGGCCCCTACCCGCTGGAAGGGCAGGAGGACCCTGACCTGATCAATGCCGGCAAAGAGACGGTTACGGAAATCCCGGGCACGGCCTATTTTTCCAGCGCCGATTCTTTTGCCATGATCCGCGGCGGCCATATTGACCTGAGCGTGCTGGGTGCGATGGAGGTTGATGAGGAGGGCAACCTGGCCAACTGGATGATACCCG
>DATGIY010000379.1:0-6338 GCA_035295475.1 Terriglobales bacterium | reverse complement strand
GGCAACAATGATCTGTGGTACGCCTCGGCGGCGGTGACCCCGAACGCCGTGTGGCGGGACGGGACCCGCATGACCCAGGCCGCCAGCAAAGCGGCGCTGGGCACGGATGCTTCGGCCACGGAATACTGGCCGGATGGAGCGGGCAAGGTCTATGTGTACAGCGCCGGGGACGCGAACCCGACCGCAGGCGGGCATACTTTCGAGATCCCGCAGCGCGATTACGCGCTTTACGCCAGCGACAAGGACTACATCAAAATCCAGAACCTGGATTTGCGCTATGTGAACGCCATCCTGCTGCTGGCCGAACCCACCAGCGCCCACGTCACCGGCTGGGAGGTGACGGGGGTCAACGCGCAGGGCGCCTGGCATGGCGGCATCAGCGTGGGGCGAATCGAGAACGGGGTTTGGGAACTGCAGAATAAAGCGGACGGCGCCAGCCTGCATGGCAACAGCGTTTCCGATATCGGCGGCGACGCCACCTATGGCACTTTCCATGTGCTGCTGTGGTCGGCCGATTCCGGCAAGGTGGATGACAACACGATCACCATGGCCGACCTGCCCAACAACGGCTACCTGCAGGGCATCGTGTACAGCCACACCAGCGCGAGCGGCGGCGACCCCACGCCCGAGGTACTGCGCAACACGGTGCTGGGCACGCTCACGCTGTCACAGAGCTACCGCGGCGCCGGCGCCATCGCCATGAGTAACGTCAACCACGCGCTGGTGGCGGACAATGATTTGCATTGCGGCTACGTGGGCATTCACTTCGACGAGGCGTCGGCCGGCGCCAACAACGGGCCCGCGCACTGCACGGTCACGCGCAATCGCATCGTGCAAAGCGGAGCGCTGCCGGAGAAAGGAATTTTTCTGGAAGTCTCCTCCGACAACGTGGTCAGCTACAACGTGGTGGATGCGCGCCTGGCCAGCAACTACAACAAAGGCTTGTGGGTGAGCGCCGGCGGACGAACCGAAGGCAACGCCGACCGCAACCTGTTTTATGGCAACACGGTCCTGGTGCCGGGGGCGACCAACGCGCTGCAGGTGGGCTGGACGGGCGACGCGCACACCCCTGTGGATACGGTGGTCAAAAACAATATCTTTTACGCCAGCGGCAGCGGGGCGATTCTGGTGCGGGTTTCGAAAGCTAGCGACAATGTGGACCCGGCGGCAACCTTCGATCACAACCTTTACTACCGGGCGGCCGGCGGCGGCTACGATGTTTCCTGGACCGACGGAGTGGATCGCACGCTGGCGGGGTTTCAGGCGGCCTTCGCACCGCAAGAGGCACACGGAGTAAGCGGCGATCCCAAGTTTAGTGACGCGGCCGGCGGGCTGGTGACGCTGACGAGCGGGTCGCCGGCGATCGATGCGGGAGAGGATCTCGGAGACAGCTACCGGCTGGCGCTGGATCCGCGCAGCGGTTTTCCGTGGATCACTATCAATCAGGATGCACTGGGGTCGGGATGGGAAATCGGCGCCTTCGCCTTCAGGGAGGCGGAGCTATCACCAGCGTTGAGGATCGAGCAGGGAGTGAAGATCCATCCTGGGGCGCGCTTTGCCGCGGCCGCGAGGGGGGAGCAGGCACCCATCTTCGTGCAGGGCAACTATGGCGGCGGGGGCTCGCCCGGAGCGAGTGCCACTTTCAGCCAGGCACAAACCGCGGGCAACCTGAACGCGGTGCTGATCGCCTGGCAGGACGCCACCCATGACGTGAGCGGGGTGACGGATGACGCCGGCAACAGCTACAGCGTGGGTGCGCCCACCTGCACGTATTCTTCTGGCGGGGTGAACCTGCGACAGGCCATCTGGTTCGCCAACAATATCGCTAGCCACGGGGCCGGCAACGTGGTCACGGTGAACTGGAACGGCGATAACCTGCCGGTCACGCCGGCGCTGCGCATTCTGGAATACAGCGGGCTCGAGACGGCGGCGCCGCTCGATGTCTCGCGTTGCTATTACGGAACGGTGACCAATCCTACCGGGCTGACCCTGGTCTCGAGCGGAGGTAATAACACCACCGCAGCTGATCTGCTGGTGGGTGGCGGGGTCACCACTTACGCCTTTGATTCCGCCGCCGAAGTTTCCGTCAAGCGCATTCTGCCGCCCGACAAGGCCACCATCGCGGTGGACCGCTGGCAGGCCACGCCCGCCAGCTACAACGTTTCCGCCTATGTCTCGCAGCACGATCAGCTGTGGCTGATGCAGTATGCCGCCTTCCGCGCCCGGGGGCAGAGCTATACCCCACCACCCCCCACCCTGACCGGCGTCACTCCCAATAGCGGCGATCCCGCCGGCGGCACCGCCATCACCCTGGCGGGCACCAATTTCTTAAGCGGCGCGAGCGTGACTCTGGGTGGGACGGCAGCCACCAGCGTAGTGGTGGTTTCCTCTACCCAGATCACGGCCGTAACCCCGGCGCACGCCGCCGGCGCGGTGGACGTGAAGGTTTTGAACCCCGACGGCGGCAATGCCCTGCTCGCCAGGGGCTTTACTTATCAGACCGGGGCCATCAATTACACGCTCAGCGTCACCAAGAGCGGCAGCGGCAATGGGGCGGTGAATGGCACGGTGGGGGGAGGGAATTATTCCTGCCCCAGCGGGCAAAATTGCAGCGGCAGTTACGCGGCCGGCAGCCTGGTGCAGCTGAGCGCCAGCCCGAGCAGCGGCAGCAGTTTCAGCGGCTGGTCGGGAGCCTGCGCCGGCAGCGGCGCCTGCCAGTTCACGCTCACCAGCGCTACCACGGTCACCGCCAGCTTCTCGAGCACCAGCGGAGTTTATACGCTGGGCAATCAGCCGCCAGCCACCTGGGTGCCTTACAGTTCGCACTCGCAGAGCATCTTCAACAAACAGCTGCCGCACGCCGGGCAGGGCGGTCCCATGGATCACACCATCGCCCAGGACCGCGCCGCCTCTCTGGCCACGGCCGGCTCCGAACCCGGCATCCTGGTCTTCCGCCAGCCACAGGCCACCAACGACAATCAGGTGCCGTTCTATTATGCCGACAAGAGCCTGTCCGATTCGCGCTGGTACAAAAAATCCTGCGGCGCCTGGCCGCTGGTGACCGCCTACTTCCTGGCCCCCAATAACGCCCAGTACGGCAGCACCAGCGCCAGCCAGGACCACGAAATCGGCATCTGGGATCAGACCAACCAGATCATCGTGGACATGAATGGCAACTACGGCACCGCCAACGAAACCCTGGGCGCCTGCAGCTGCACCTACAACGAAAGCGCCGGGGACAAAGGCAAAAGCTGCGCCTGCAACGCCAGCGGCAACCAGTGCAGCGCCCACAACCCGGCGAGCGATCCTGACTGGGGACGCGCCCTGGCGGCCAACCGCGGCGATACCGGGGTGGGCGGGCCGTCCGGACCTTTGGGCACTTCCGCCTGGGCGGGCCTGACCTATGTGCGCGAACTGCAGGCGGCCTGGATTCCGCATGCCCTCATCCTCAATTACAAGTGCTCCAGTTCCAATTTCCCCGGAGCCAACAGCTACCGCGTCTTTCCCGCCACCGCCAACGATGGCGCCACCGCCCTGCAGTGCGCCGATACCAACCAGCCGGCGCTGGGAGCGCGCTTCTTTCTCGATTACACCGATGACCAGATCGACAACCAGATGCCCAGCGTCAAGCCGCTGCAGAAGACCCTGCTCAAGGCCCTGGCCCATTACGGCGCCTTTACCGGGGTCACCGGCGGCGACTCGCTGTACATCTCGGTGGAAGGTTTTGAAGGCCCGCAGGCGTATGAGTTTTACAGCCTGACCGATCCCGTCTTCAGCTGGCTGGAGTCGTCGAGCGGCATGGGCAGCAAGGGCGATGGCAATAACTACGTCTACCACTTGTGGCAGAACATCCCCAATCTGACCGGGCCCAATTGCACGAGCGCCTGCGGCGTTTCCGGGCACCTGCACATCGCCGATCCCTGCGTCACCATCGCCCAGACCGGGCTTGATTCTTACGGCGGGGTGGCGGCGTGCCAGTAGGCGGCGGCAGCCGAGACGAGCAGGGCTGACATTTTTAATATGAGAACACGATTCTGTGGCGGCTGGGGAAACGGTGCTGGTAGCGGCGGGGAAGGGGAATGAACGCGCGGAGGAGCAGGTTAGGGGTGTGAGCGACCTTCAGGAGTTGTTGAAGCTGGGAGACGAGCTGGACGCGCGGTTTCACGAGGTGGCGGGAGAGCCCGTGGAACTGGAGGCGTGGGGAGGCCTGGAGCCCAGCGTGCGGGACTTCCTGATCGAGAAGATGTTGCGAATCAGGAACAAAAGAGGGCGGCTGGTCAAACTGCGGCCCAACCGGGCGCAAAGGGAATACGGGCGCAAGTGCACGCGGCGGAATATCGTGGTAAAGGCGAGGCAGCTGGGAATCACGACGTACGTGGCGGCGCGGTTTTTCATCCAGACGATCACGCGGCCGGGAACGCTGAGCGTGCAGGTGGCGCACGACCAGAGGTCAGCGGAAGAAATTTTCCGCATCGTGCACCGCTTTTACCTGAATTTGCCGGGGCGGGTGAGGCAGAAGGCGCTGCTGACCTCGCGGGCGAACGTGCGACAGCTGATATTCCCGAACTTGGACAGCGAGTACCGGGTGGAAACGGCAGCCGACCCGAACGCCGGACGGGGGCTGACCATCCATAACCTGCATTGTTCAGAGGTGGCGCGATGGCCGCGAGACGCGCTGGAGACGCTGGCGTCACTGCGGGCGGCAGTGCCGCCTTCAGGGGAGATTGTGCTGGAGTCCACGCCGAATGGCGCCGGCGGACGGTTCTACGAAGAATGGGAACTGGCGGAAGAGAACGGCTACACGCGGCACTTCTTCCCGTGGTGGTGGGAGCCGGGCTACGTGGAGGACGCCAGCCAGGTGGGGGAGCTGACGTCAGAGGAGCAGGAGCTGGCGCAACGGGAGGGATTGAGCCGGGAGCAGATCGCGTTTCGCCGAAAGATGAAGAGCAGTTTGCGGGGGCTAGCCGGGCAGGAATTCGTAGAGGACGCGACGGCATGCTTCCTGGCGTCGGGCGACTGCGTTTTCGACAGCGAAGTTGTACAGCAGCAGTTAGGGAAATGCGGCATGCCGCTGGAGAGGAAGGACAGCGGGCGGCTGCTGGTATGGTGGCCGCCGCAACCAGGGCGGGAGTACATCATTGGAGTGGATCCGGCGGGCGGGGGGAGCGAGGGAGATTATGCGTGCGCGCAGGTGATCGAGCGGCAAACGGGGATGCAGTGCGCCGAGCTGCACGGGCACTACGGGCCACAAGCGCTGGCGATCAAGGTTTCAAAACTGGGAAAGGACTATAACCACGCATTGGTGGCGGTGGAGAGGAACAATCACGGGCATGGAGTGCTGGCGTACCTGGCGACCAGCGAAAAGTACTCGCGGGTCTATGAGCGTGGAGGGCAGGCGGGGTGGCTGACCGATGCGGCGACGCGGCCAGCGATGATCGAGTATCTGGCGGCGGTGGTGGGAACGGCGGGGAGTTTATTTCATAGCGCGCGGTTCCTGGAGGAGTGCCGGACGTTTGTGCGGCATGGGGATGGGTGGACGGGAGCGCTGGGAGGAGCGCACGACGATTGCGTGATGGCGATGGCGATCGCGTTTGCGGTAAGGAAGGAGGTGGCGGGGGCGCTGTCGAAACACGCGATGAAAGCGCTGGTGTACATGGAGGGGCGGTAGCGGGTGTGTCGGGCGTCACAGCAGGGGAGGGGAGGCGGGAGTAGGATGGCGGCGTTGGAGGCGGGCTGCCGCCCCACGTAAGTGGTGCCGGACAGAGGCGGCTGTCCCCACAGGCGGTGGCCAAGCGAAGGCCGGCGGCAATGCACGCGAGATGCTTCGCGGCTGAAGCCGCTCAGCATGACGCCATTGTGGTGCCAACGCTAAATGCAGAGGTCCTTCGGTCGTGCTCGCCATGGCGCGGGGTCCTTCGACTTCGCAGGCCGGTTCGCAAGAGAATCGGCCTGCTTCGCTCGGATGACAGTGAGACGGAGAGTTTGGCGATATCGGCGGTACAGCACGTAAGGAGAATGCGGGGCGGGGCGCAGGCGCATCTGATGCGCGCGGCGGATGGATTTTTCTACGTAGTGAAGTTCCAGAACAACCCGCAGCATTTGCGGGTGCTGGCGAATGAGCTGCTGGCGGCACGATTGGCGGAGGCGGTGGGATTGCCGGTGGCGGCGGGGGAAGTGGTGGAGGTCAGCGATTGGCTGGTGGAGCACACCGAGGATTTGACCATCCAACTGGCGCACGGGGCGGTGCGATGCGAGCCGGGGCTGCAGTTCGGGTCGCGGTATGTAGTGAGTCCGCTGGAAGGGCAGGTGTTCGATTATCTGCCTTGGGCGGTGATGGA
>DATGIY010000378.1:0-7980 GCA_035295475.1 Terriglobales bacterium | reverse complement strand
ACACGGCGATCTATTGGGTGAATGCCGTCGCCTTGCTCCTGCAGCCGGCACTATTTCTCCATTTCACCCTTACGTTTCCGGAAAATAAACAATTTGTCCGCCGCCACGGCTGGGTTCAGCCACTGGTCTATGCTCCCGGCCTGATCTTATTAGCGTTGCATATTGCGGCCCGCGAGTTCCTGCGCGCCAGCGAGCTCCTGCGCTGGAACCTGGATCGCCTGGAAATGTCGTACCTGGCGCTGCTGTTCGTGCTGGCCGCGGCCGTGTTGTGGCATAGCTACCGCGAAGCGCGGACCACCATTCTGCGCCAGCAGATGAAATGGGTCACGCGCGGCACCATCCTGGCCATCGCGCCTTTCACCGTCTTCTACGTCATTCCCTATCTGCGCGGCGATGTGCCCAACACCCTGATGAAAGTGTCGGTGCTGTCGCTGGTGTTCCTGCCCCTCACTTTCGGTTACGCCATCTTCCGCTATCGCCTGATGGACGTGGACCTGATCTTCAAGCGTGGCGTGGCCTACACCTTGACCGCGGCCGCCATCGCCGGCGCCTACTTCGCGGTCGTCGCCGGCATTGCCGAACTGGTGCACATGCGCCTGCCCAGCACGGGAACGGTGGGCATGTTCGTGGCCATCGCGGTCACCGCCCTGCTTTTCAATCCCGTCAAGAACTGGATTCAGGCGCGCCTTGATCAGGTCTTCTACCACAAGCGATACGACTATCGCCGCACGCTGGTGGGCTTCGGCCGCGAACTCAGCTCCGAACCCGACCTGAACAAGATGATCAGTTCGGTGATCGACCGCCTTTCGCAGACCCTGGCTGTCGATCGCCTCGCCATCTTTTTGGCCGACCCCGAGCAGCCCGCCAAGTTTGCCCTGGCAAAGTCGTACGGGATCAAGGAAAGCAACAGCCTCGATCTGAGCTTCCTCAGCAAGCCGCGTCCGGAAAGCGGCGCCGGGCACCTGTTTTTCGAGAACACCCATCTGACTCCGCGGGAAACTCCCAGCGCCCAGGAGGCCATTGCCCGCCTCGACCTGAATTACTACATCCCCTGCACCTCGCAGCAGGGCATCGTGGCCGTCTTGGGTTTGGGCAAGACCGTGGAAGGCGACTTCCTTTCCAGCGAAGACGTCGAACTACTGGAAACTCTGGCCGGCTATATCGGCATCGCCATCCAGAATGCTCGGCTCTATGCCTCGCTGGAACAGAAGGCCACCCAGTACGAGCGTCTCAAGGAATTCAACGAGAATATCGTCGAATCCATCAGCGTGGGCGTGCTGGCGGTGGATCTCGCGGACCGCGTCGAGTCCTGGAACTCGCAGATGGAGGTCATGTACGCCCTGCCCCGCTGGCAGGTCCTGAACCGTCCTCTGAGCGAGGTCTTCCCCGCGGCCTTCATGGAAGAGTATTACCGTGTCCGCCAGAGTCCCGGCGTGCATAACCTCTACAAGTTCCGTCTGGGCACGCCTTCGGGCGAGAGCCGCGTCACCAACATCGCCATCGCGCCCCTGGTCACCAAGAAATTCAGCGTCATCGGCCGCCTGATTATCGTGGACGACATCACCGACCGCATCGAACTGGAATCGCAGCTCTCGCACGCGGAAAAGATGTCGTCCATCGGTCTGCTCGCCGCCGGCGTCGCCCATGAGGTCAACACGCCCCTGGCGGTGATCTCCTCCTACGCGCAAATGCTGGCCAAGCAGGTCCAGGGCGACGAGCGCAAGTCCACTCTGCTCGACAAGATCACCCGGCAGACGTTCCGCGCCTCGGAAATCGTCAATAACCTGCTGAATTTCTCCCGCACCAGCAGCACTGAGTTCACGCAGGTGGACGTCAACAAGATCATCCGCGATACCTTGACCCTGCTCGAGCACCAGCTCAAGACGGCGCACGTCCAGGTCGAAGCCGAACTCGACGGTCACTTGCCCGCTATCCAGGGCAATTCCGGCAAGCTGCAGCAGGTGTTCTTGAACCTGTTCCTCAACGCCAAGGATGCCATGCCGCGCGGCGGCTCGCTGCGCGTGCGCACCAGCAACGGAACCGGGGTCAATATCTCCATCTCCGACACCGGCGAGGGCATCGCCCAGGAACACATTCACCGTATCTACGATCCTTTTTTCACCACCAAGAATTCCCCGCGCGACGGCCAGCCCCGCGGCACCGGCCTGGGCCTGTCCGTCACCTACGGCATCATTCAGGAGCACGCGGGCAAGATCAGCGTGGAGAGCCGCCCGGGGGAGGGCACCACGTTTTATCTGGAGTTCCCCCTGATTCGCAAGGCGGTCAACGCTTAACTGGAGGTAATTTCTCGCGGCGCTGCTCGCCGCCAAGAAAGCAAGGATTATGGCTGAAGCTGCTGTTATCCCCCGCCGCGCCATCAACCAGCCCCGTGAGGGCGTGGCCGGCTGCGTGCTCATCATCGACGACGAATCCGAAATCCGCGAGTCCCTGCAGACCCTCCTGGAGATGGAGGGCTACGAAGTGGAAACCGCCGTGGACGGCCAGGACGGCCTGCTCCACCTGGGCGAGCGCCCCTTCGACCTGGTGCTGCTCGACCTCGCCCTGCCCGACCGCAACGGCATGGAGGTCCTGCAGGAAATCCGCGCCCGCGATCCCCTGCTCTCCGTGGTCATGATCACGGCCTACGGCACGGTGGAGAATGCCGTGCTCGCCATGCAGGCCGGCGCCAGCAACTTTATCCAGAAGCCCTGGGACAACGAAAAGCTTCTGGCCGACGTGCGCGCCGCCATCGCCCGCCGCCGCGCCGAAGAAGAAAACGTGCAGCTCAAGCGCGCCCTCAAGCAGCGCTACAACTTCGAAAACATCGTGGGCAGGAGCGAGCTCATGCTGCGCGTCTTCGACCTGGTCAGCCAGGTCGCCGCCAGCCGCTCCACTGTCCTGCTGCAGGGCGAATCCGGCACCGGCAAGGAGCTGATCGCCAAGGCCATCCACCTGAATTCCCCGCGCGCCGACCGCGCCTTTGTGCCCGTTAACGCCGGCTCCATGCCCGCCGACCTGCTCGAGTCCACCCTCTTCGGCCACGTCAAGGGCGCCTTCACCAGCGCCATTGCGTCCAAGAAGGGCCTGTTCGAAATCGCCGATCACGGCACCCTCTTCCTCGACGAAATCGGCACCATGAACCTGGACACCCAGTCCAAGATTCTGCGCGTCCTGCAGGACCGCAAGTTCATGCACCTGGGCGGAGTACACGAAGTCCAGGTCGACGTGCGCATCATCGCCGCCACCAACGTCGACTTGAAGCAGCTGGTGCGCGAAGGCCGCTTCCGCGAGGACCTGTTTTACCGCCTGAACGTGATTTCCATCGACCTGCCGCCCCTGCGCCGCCGCCGCGAGGACATTCCCCTGCTGGTTGACTTTTTTCTGAAGAAATATGCCAAGGAGAACGAACGCCCGGTGCGCGAAATCAGCCCCGAGGCGCTCCGCCCTCTGGTCAACTACTCCTGGCCGGTCAATGTTCGCGAATTGGAAAACGTGATCGAGCGCGCCGTAGTGCTCTCCTCCGGCCCAACCATCGGTCCCGAGCTGCTGCCCGACCACATCGCCGGCCGGGGCTCCAGCCTGCCCGTGCTCGAGCATCGTCCCGACGCCTCGCTCTTCGACATCATCGAGGACTGCGAGCGCCGCATCATCGTCGAGATGCTGGAGAAGTGCAGCTGGAACCAGACCGAAGCCGCCGACCGCTTCCGCGTGCCGCTTTCCACGCTGAATCAGAAAATTAAGCGCCTCAACATCGAAATCAAGAAGCGCATGCGCGAATAAATGCGATACCCTTCGCCTCTGTCATCCTGAGGGAGCGCGACCGAGCGCAGCGAAGGAGCGCGACCGAAGGACCTATGCATTCCGTGCTTCGCGGTCGGGCTCGTACCGGTGTTTCGCATACCACGTCTCGCTCAAGTCATTCAACGTCGGGTTTTGCCCCACAATCAGGGCAATCTTCTTAAGCCGCGTGTATCCCTTAATCTGCTTTTCCCGCGCGATCGCGCTGTGCACGCTGGAATAGCGCTCGAAATAAACCAGCCGGTCGATCTTGTAATCCGCGGTGAACCCCGGAAACACATGATGCTTGTGCTGCCACATCCGCTGTTCCAGGTTGCTTGTCACTCCCGTGTACAGGGTTTTCGAGCGGTTGGTCAGAATGTAGACGTAGTAGCTCCTTGCCTCCCGAGAATGCATAGGTCCTTCACTCGGACGGGGAATGTTTCGCCCCGTCCTCGTTCAGGATGACATTCGCTATGGGCAGTAGCCGTGAGCATCAACACCCGCTTCCGTGACACCCCCAACCGTCATGTCATCCTGAGGGAGCGCGACCGAGCACAGCGAGGGAGCGCGACCGAAGGACCTATGCATTTATCGGTTTACCCACTACTGAATTCCACCCTCATGGCCGAGGCCGCCCCAGCGCCGCATCAGTGACAGTTGAGGGCTGAAGATGCTCCCAACTGGTCACTGCCCACTCGCCACTGACCACCGCCGCCCGCCCCTCCTCTGCTATATTTCTGATAACGCTCCACATGGAACTGATCTCCCCAACCGAATACGCCAAGGACACGATCCTCGCCATCCAGGAGTGGACTTACCTGGCGGCGCGCTCCATCGCCAACCTGTTTCGCCACCCCCGCTATATCGCCGACACCCTCTACCAGGCCGACTCCATCGGCGTGGGCTCGCTGCCCATCGTCATCCTGACCGGCTTTTTCACCGGCGGCGTGCTCGCTCTCAACGCCGCCCGCACCCTGGAACAATACGGATCCCTTACTCTTACCGGTCAGCTGGTGTCCATCTCCATGGTGCGCGAACTCGGCCCCGTGCTCGCCGGCCTCATGGTGGCCGGACGCAACGCCTCGGGCATGGCCAGCGAACTGGGTTCCATGAAAGTCACCGAGCAGATTGACGCCATGCGCGCCCTGGGCACCGATCCCTCCAAGAAGCTGGTCACCCCACGGGTGGTCGCCACTATCATCATGCTGTTTTTCCTCACCATCATCTGCGATCTATGCGGTTTGACCGGTGGCTTCGCCGTTTCCTCTTTCGGCCTGCACCTCGACTCTCACCAGTACTGGAGCAACGCCTACCAGACGCTGGAATTCGGCGACGTGGTCATCGGCCTGGTCAAGCCCCTGCTGTTCGGCTTCCTGGTCGCCACCATCGGCTGCTACTACGGGCTCTCCTCGCGCGGCGGCACCCAGGGGGTGGGCCGGGCCACTACCCAGGCGGTAGTGGCCGCTTCCGTCATGATTCTGGCGGTAAACTATTTCACTTCGCAGATCCTCCTTTACCTGCTGAAGACCTGAGCCATGCCCGCCCCAGTTGTCCCCGCCGAATCGCCCGCCCGCCGGTCTGATGCGCCGCCAGGCCCGGCTGTGGTGTTCGAAAACGTCTCCATCAACTTCGAAGGCAACCCCGTTCTCGACGGAATCTCATTCCAACTGGAGCGCGGGGAAACCAAGGCCTTGTTGGGCGTGGCGGGATCGGGCAAGAGCACCATCCTCAAGCTCACCATGGGCCTGCTCAAGCCCGACCGCGGCCACATTTATGTCCTCGGCCAGGAAGTCACCGCTATGAAGGAAGAAGATTTATTCGAGCTGCGGCGCAAGCTCGGCATGGTGTTTCAGGAGAGCGCGTTATTTGACTCGCTGACCGTGCACGATAATGTCGCCTATCGTCTGATCGAGGAGGGAGTGCCGGAAGACAAAGTGCAGAAGCGGGTCGAAGAAGCCCTGCGCTTCGTGGAACTGGAGCATACGTTGAACATGTTTCCCGGCGAACTGTCAGGCGGCATGCGGCGGCGCGTGGCTATCGCCCGCGCGATTGTGGATCAGCCGGAGATTCTGCTCTACGATTCGCCCACCGGCGGCCTGGACCCGGTCACTTCCACCACCATCATTGAGCTCATCGTCAAACAAAGGGACGTCTATCACACCAGTTCCCTGCTGGTCAGCCATCGTCTGCAGGACGCCTTCACCATGGCCACACATTACTTCGATCGCGCCGGCAATCGCATGTTGCCCGTTAACGGCGCGGCGGTCGATACCCGCACCAGCTTTCTCGTCCTGCGCGATGGCAAAGTGATTTTCGACGGCAGCGCCCATGAACTGGCCAGCACCCGCGACGAGTACATCCGCGAATATATCTCCTGAGATTCGCCAGCCGCGTTTCAACAAAAAATCTGGTTGCACCGCCGAGTCGCCGAGGTGCAAGAGGAGGATTGTTGGAAAACCTATCTCGTCGCTCTCGGCGTGCTCGGCGGTGAATAATCAGTCGGCCGCTTTGGCTTTGGCCAACCGCTCCGCGAACTTGGCCAGGCGCTCCTGCATCAGCTTCAAGCGCTGGCGCCCTTCGGGCGTGCCCTCGATAAACTTCTCGATATTGGCAAACGATTCGGGCGCGTTCATTTTTTGCCGGAACTCCTTCAGAAATGGCTTCACCTTGGCGTAAACAAACCACATTTCGCCGAGGGAATCGAAGGCCAGGCCAGGATTAAGAGAGCCGCGCAAGGCGAGGCAGGCGGCCATGTCCCAGTAAGTGAACACCTGGCGCATCCAGGCGTTTTCTGGCGTGCCCCAGGCCATGGCCAGGTTGATGATGTCGTCCGCGCTTTGCGGCCAGAAATTGGCGATGAAGTTGCGCGCCTTGCGCATTTCCGGTTCCCGGCGGAAATCATAAAGCTGGAGAACGATTTGCGCGTCGGCGCTAGTGGCCTTGGTCTGCTTCGGCATTGGTAATCCTCCTAACGTATTTGACGGCTCAAACTTGGAGTGAAACTCCCCCACTTGCGATGCAGGAAATTTTAACTGAAACGCTGCTGAGTGGAAAATCGGGCCGGGACTAAGCTGCCCCTAAAAACGAGGCCCGCTAGGTGACAGTGGCGGGCTCGGGAACGGGCCGCTCGTAGTCGCATTCCTTGTTGGGACAGGAGATGACGGGACCGGCCTTCAGCGTTTTCTCCACCAGATATTCGTTGCCGCACTTGGGGCACTTTTCGGCTATTGGCTTATTGGCGGAAGTGAACTTACACTTGGGATAGTTGGAGCACCCGTAAAAAGTGTTGCCCTTGCGCCGGGCGCGCTTCTCCACCACCTCACCGGTTTTGCACTCCGGGCACTTGACTCCGATAAAGTTCTGCTTCACGTACTTGCATTCGGGATAGCCGCTGCAGGAGGTGAATTCTCCATAACGCCCGTGGCGCAGCACCAGGTTTCGGCCGCATTGCGGGCAGGTTTCGTCCAGGGGAATGTCGGGGACTTTGCGCCCCTGGTCGAGGCGGCGTGTGGTCTTGCATTCAGGATAGCCGGTACAGGCCATGAACTGCCCGAAGCGTCCGCGCTTGAGGACCATGGGACGGCCGCAGTTCTCGCAATATTCTTCCTGCGAGGTCTCCTGCATGTCGGCCGAATCCAGGTCGGGCAGGTCAATGGGATTTTCCTTGGTGAAAGTGCAGGTGTTGGGATCGTCCTTGTCGTAGGTGCTGCAGGCGTAAAAGGAACCGTGCCGGCCCCACTTGATCACCAGGGGCGCGCCACAGCGCTCGCACTTCTCCTCCGTCGGCTTCTCCATACGCTTGATGTTTTCCATGTGCTTCTCGGCGTATTTGAGATCCTTCTGGAATTTCTTATAGAAGTCGCGCAGCGCGTCGGTCCACTTTTCCTGGCCTTCTTCGATTTCGTCCAGCTCTTCTTCCAGGCGGGCGGTGTACTGGGGATCGAAAATGTCCTTGAAGTTTTCCACCAGCAGATCGGTCACCACCATGCCGATTTCCGTGGGCACAAATTTGCCCCCCGTCTTCTGCACGTATTGCCGCTCCTGGATAGTGCCCAGGATGGCGGCATAGGTCGAAGGACGGCCGATGCCGCGCTCTTCCAGTTCCTTGACCAGCGAAGCTTCGTTGTAACGCGGTGGCGGCTCGGTGAAGTGCTGTTCCGGCTTGAGCTCGCGCAGGGTCAGCGCCTGGCCGGCTTCCAG
>DATGIY010000377.1:0-7570 GCA_035295475.1 Terriglobales bacterium | reverse complement strand
CACGAAAGTCGAAAAAGCCGCTGCGGCCGGCCAGCCATTCGGCGGCCCGCACCGCACCCTCGGCGAAGCCGCGCCGGGATTTGGCGTCGTGGGCCAGGCGGATGGTGTCATGGGCAGAATCGAGTACTACTTCGTGCAACCCTACCGTCTCCCCCTCGCGCAGGGAGACGATCTCCAGTTCCTGCCCCCCGGCATCCCGCAGGATTTTCTGAATAACAACGGCGGTACCTGACGGAGCGTCCTTCTTCTGCGCGTGGTGGCGCTCCATGATTTCGCCGCTGTAGCCGTGGTGCAGCGCGGCGGCGGCGGTGCGGGCGATGTCGAAAAAAAGATTCACGCCCACGGAAAAATTCGAGGCATAGAGCAGCCCAATCCCGCTCTTAGCGACCGAATCGCGGACTTGAGGCAGATGGTCATACCACCCGGTGGTGCCCACCACCAGGTTTTTGCGGGCGCGCACGCACGCGGCGATGTTTTGCAGCACCGCTTGCGGCGTGGTGAAATCAATGACGACGGCCACGTTGCGCAACGATTCCGCGGTGAGCGCCGCAGCCTGAAGATTTTCCACGCTGCCCAGTACTCGAACTTCATGCCCGCGCTGCCGCGCCACTTCCGCCACCAGCGCGCCTGTTTTGCCGCGACCAAGAATGAGTAGGATCATAGTGGATACCCGTTTGTAGCTATCTGGCTGACTGGCTGGCTGGCTCAACCCAATTTCGCTGTGAAAAGCGCTACTTAGCTAGCCAGCCATTCAAGCAAAAATGTTCGGGTCGGGCTCAGCAAAAAAAGTTCCATGCAGCCGCCGTACGACCTCGGGCACTTCGTCTTCCTCCACCACGAAGGTCAAATTGATTTCCGACGCTCCCTGGGAAATCATGCGCACGTTAATATCGCCAAGGGTGGCAAACACCTTGGCAGCCACACCGGGAGTGCCGCGAATATTATCGCCGACCAGGCACACGATCGCCTTTCGTCCCTCATATTTCACGTCCGCCAACTTGCCCAAGTCGGCGGCAATGGCGGGAATCGATTCGTTGGAATCCACGGTGACCGACACGCTGACTTCGGAGGTGGACACCACATCGACCGCACAGCGGTGCCGGTCGAACACCTCGAAGATAGCGCGCAGGAAACCATGTGCCATGAGCATGCGGGTGGCCACGATGTCGACGATGGTGATTCGCTTCTTGGCGGCAATGGCCTTGAAGGTACTGCGGCAGGGCGGCGCCTGGGCCGTGATGCGCGTGCCTTCGCAGGTGGGATTGCGCGAGTTCAGCACGTACACCGGTATGTTTTTCTGGACCGCCGGCAGCACGGTAGCCGGGTGCAGCACCTTGGCTCCGAAGTAGGCCAGTTCAGCCGCCTCCTCGAAAGAGATGACTTTGATGCGGCGGGCATCGGGGCAAAGGCCGGGATCGGTAGTCATCATGCCGTCCACATCGGTCCAAATCTCGATACGTTCGGCGCCCAGGCTTGCGCCTACGATGGCCGCGGAAAAATCCGACCCGCCACGGCCAATGGTGGTGGTAATGCCCTCGGCAGTAGCGCCGATGAAGCCGCCCATCACGGGCACGCTGCCGGCTTCCACGAGTGGCCTGACGCGGCTGCGCAGCCGCTGATTGGTTTCGTCGAACAGGGGAACGGCGCGGGTATAGGTGGAGTCGGTAACGATGCACTGGCATGCGTCCACCAGTTTGGAGGGGATGCCGCGTGCGGAAAAAGCGGCATGCACCATCTTGCTGGAGAGACGTTCTCCAAACGAAACAACGTGGTCGGAGGTGCGTGGCGTAAGCTCGCCTACGGCGGCGATGCCGCGCAGCAACTCGTCCAGGGCATCGCAGTCGGCCTCCAGTTCAGCGTGAAACTGGGTAAACAAGCCAGTTCCCAGCAGTTCCCCGGCGGTGGTGTAGTGGCGTTCCCGCAGGCTGCGGGAGAGTTCGAGAGCGCGCTCGCGTTCTCCGGCCCCGGCGGCCCGGGCCATGGCCAGGAGATTATCGGTCACCTTGGCCATGGCGCTGACCACGACCACCGGCCGTTTGGCCAGCCGGCCACGCACGATTTGGGCAGCGCGTTCGATGGCGGCGGCATTCTCCACTGAAGTGCCGCCGAATTTCATCACCAGCATGGGCGATCTCTCGGCTTTAACTTCATTGGCCCCCGCGTCAGTGCGCGGCCCAGAAACGCTCAGTCAAGATATCCCTGTGCCTTGAGCAACTCCGCGTTGAGCAGCGCGGCGCCGGCGGCGCCCCGAATGGTATTGTGCGAAAGCACGGTGAATTTCCAGTCCAGCACTCCGCAGGGACGCAAACGGCCCAGGCACGCCGTCATGCCGGCCCCGCGATCCACATCGAACCTTGGCTGCGGGCGATCGGGAGCGAAGGCATATTCCAGCGGTTGCTCCGGCGCGCTGGGCAGTTGCAGTTCCTGCGGAGTCGAGCGGAATCCTTTCCAGACCTCCAGGATCTGCTCTGACGTTGCCTTGTGCCGCAGTTGCACCGACACCGATTCCGTGTGCCCGTCCTCCACCGCCACCCGGTTGCACTGCGCGCTCATGGCAAAATCCGCCAGTTCGATGTGTCCGTCGCGGACCGAGCCCAGCAGTTTGCGTGTCTCCTCCTCCATCTTTTCTTCTTCCTTGGAGATGTAGGGAATGACGTTGCCCAGAATGTCGAGCGAGGCCACGCCGGGATAGCCGGCGCCGC
This sequence comes from Terriglobales bacterium, assembly GCA_035295475.1. GTDB lineage: Bacteria > Acidobacteriota > Terriglobia > Terriglobales > Acidobacteriaceae > JAICWP01. The sequence goes on along the minus strand of DATGIY010000377.1, from coordinate 4,868 downwards.
TGACTGCCTGCATGGTGACGGCCATCACCTTTTGCAGACCGAAATGCTGCTGTAATGGAGCGAGAGCCAGGACCAGGCCAATGGCGGAGCAGTTGGGATTCGTGACCGCGAAGCCGCCGCTCTGCCGCCGCCACGACTGGCATTCCAGCACCGGAAGGTGTTGAGGGTTGACTTCGGGAATGACCAGGGGCACATCGGGACGCATACGTAGAGCACTAGAATTGGAAATCACCGCATGGCCGGCGGCGGCGAAGCGAGGTTCCAACTCCGCCGCAATGGCGGCATCGAGCGCGGCAAAGATAATTTTGGGCGCTCCTTCGGGGATGGCGGGAGACAGGGTTAAGCTGGCAGCGATAGGGGGAATCGGGGTCTTCAGCCGCCAGCGCACCGCCTCGGCATAAGCTCGTCCTTCGGAACGCTCGGAGGCGGCCAGCCAGGCGATTTCGAACCAGGGATGCGATTCCAGCATTTGCAGAAAGCGCTGGCCCACAATTCCGGTGGCGCCCAGGACACCGACGGGAACTTTTTTCGGCGGCATGAAGGTTTGCTTCGGATTTTACACTACGTGGATGTATCGCTTGGGAGACCTGGTAAGAAAGCAAGACACTCAGGGCAGGAGGTGAAGTATGCCCGAACTGCGACAGAACCGTTTCACCAAAGAATGGGTGATTATCGCCACCGAGCGCGCCAAGCGGCCCAAGGACATGGTGGTGCTGCGCAGTGCGCGCACTCTCCCTAATTTCGATCCCAAATGTCCTTTTTGCCCGGGCAATGAGAAGTCCACCCCACCGGAAGTGCTGCGGGTGGCCGCGCCTCACGACAGTCGCTGGATGGTGCGGGTGGTGCCCAACAAATTCGCCGCCCTGCAGCCCGATCTGGCGCCGCAACGCGTGGTGGAGCGCTCGCATCGCACCGTGAACGGTTTCGGAGTGCATGAAGTGATTGTCGAGACTCCCGACCATAACCAGGTCACGGCGCTCATGCCGGATTCGCAGGTGGCCAGCGTGTTTCGCGCGCTCAAGGCGCGGTGCACGGACCTGAGCCTGGACTCGCGCATTGCCAACATCATCATCTTCAAGAACCACGGCGTGGATGCCGGTACTAGCCTGGAGCATCCCCACTGTCAACTGATCGCCACTCCCGTGATCTCTTCCCAGGTACGCAGCCGCCTGCACGAGGCCCTCCGCCACTACGACGAATTTGGCGAGTGCATTTTCTGCTCCGCCGTGCAGGAGGAACTGCAGGACAAAAGTCGCCTCATCATGGCCACCGAATACTTCGTTGCTCTTGAGCCCTTTGCCTCCTTTACTCCCTTTTGCACGCATATTTATCCCCGGCGGCACATGGCCAACTTCGCCGACATCAGCGGACAGGAGATTTCCGACCTGGCGCACGTATTGCGCGTGGTGCTGGCCAAGCTGTACTACGGACTGCACGATCCCGATTTCAACTTCACCATTCGTTCGGCGCCGGCGGAATGCGCGGGCGTGAAGTACTACCACTGGTATGTCAGCATTATTCCGCGTTTAACACGCGTAGCCGGTTTTGAGCTGGGCTCGGGAATGTACATCAACACTGTGCTTCCCGAAGCGGCGGCGGAATTCTTGCGCGAGGTGAATGTGGAGTCGGCTGCCGCTCCCGACAAGCCGCAACTGGTTACCCCCAGCGCCGACTGAAGCAGTTGTGTTTCCGGCCCACGATTTCAGGAATTAAGATAGCTGCTATGCGACGCCCGCGATTTCAGGGTTGAATTCTCTGCTTCCTGGTGGAGGGGTTCCTCTACTTATCCGGCACGGTGCTCGGCCGATTATTTGCATTTTTCGGGCTACGTGCCTGAGTCCCCCCGGCCATCGCCCAGCAGTTCGCGCATTTTTTCCAGCAGTTCCGCCGGCCGCGTTGGTTTAGCCAGAATCTCGAAGGAGTAGCCGCGCGCGTATGCTTGCGCCAGCAGTTCCGCAGCGTCAGGCCGCCCCGAGAACAGGAGCACTTTGCATCTCGGCGAAGCCTGGCAGGTCTGGATGGCTACTTCCACGCCATCCAGGCGGGGAAGAATAACGTCCAGCAGCACGGCATCCGGAGCGGCTTCCCGGATCAGGCGCACGGCTTCTTCGCCGTCGCGGGCGATCACGGTGTCATAACCGGCATTGCCCAGAACAATGCTCAAGGTTTCCGCTACCTTGGGCTCATCATCGGCGATAAGGACGGTTTTCGTGCGCTTAGCAGCCATGCTCTCGAGCCGGCTCTCCCTTCAGGCAGGGAAGGAGAAGTAATTGTTTTTCCGCCCGGGCACACTTCACCCCGGCGGATTCGTGAGCTTTAGAAAACTGCCATCAGGGGAACAGCAGGGGCGTTAGTCACGTTTGGTGACATTCACGCGCCCAAAGGCTACCACAAATACAGAAAGCAGGAAACGTCAGCCCCACGGGAGTGTGTTGCTCCTCGGTTCGAACGAGCACACCAGCGGGATGACAGCCTAGGTTTGTTCGCCAGGAATTAAGCGGTTCGTCAGACAGAGAAGACCACAACTGCATTTGGCCACGCATACTACGGGGCTAGCACCGATCGGCTTGCACCCAGTCGGGTGTATAGGGCCGACCACCCCTCCCGTTCCATGGACTTCGTTTCCTGAGCAACTTGGTTCTAACGGTCTGCTTCGTACCTAATGTAGCTAAGCAGTTCCTCCCTAGTGGATCGGGGAACGGGATACGCTCGCAGCCGCTCTCGCAATAGTGGGCCGCCCCTGCCCCCATAGCGGGGAAGCGCTCTCTCGCCCGGATCTGCGCTCACTTCGTCTCATGGTTGAGCGCCACGGGGCCTCCGGGGCGAAAGGGAGTAGTGTGGATGAGCGAACGCGAACCGTACGCGCTTTTTCGCGGCATTTACAGCCGGGTAGCCCGGCAGCTCGGAGTGGACCGTTCTTATGTGAGCCGGGTGGCACGCGGCGAGAGGCGTTCCAAGGAAATTGAGGAGGCCCTGCGCAGCGAGATGCGGCGGCTGGAGGCGGCCCTGAAAACCGTGGGCAAGAACCTTCCGGCCAGCAAACGCGGCCGTAAGCCCAGCGTGGTTGTGGTTGACGATGAACACAGGGTAGCCGACAGCATTGCCCAGATTCTCTCGCTGCACGGTTTTGATACGCGTGTCGCTTACGACGGCCGGGAAGCTATTCGGCAAGTACTGGAGGACTGTCCCGACGCGATTGTCAGCGATGTGCTTATGCCGCGCGTCAATGGGATTGAGGCGGCCAAAGCCATCCAGGAGATGTGCCCCGAGGCCCGGATCCTGCTGTTCTCCGGCCAAGCGGCCACTTCCGACCTGCTGCGGGTGGCGGAGGAACAAGGCTACGCCTTCGAACTGCTGCCTAAGCCTGTCCATCCTGAGGTGTTGCTCAGCAAGCTCAACGGGCTGCGCACCGCGCCGGTCTAGCTCTGGATCGTCTTGAAAGGCGCACGCCGCCCCGGTTTTCTGCATCTAATCCCGGCAGCTTACCTGGAAAAATTTCGCAACAGGCCTGAGCCCGGCGGCTCGGCCGAGACCGAGGGCGTTTTTGTCCTTCCAGGGGCTCGAAGGAGGATTTGTGCGCAAGGTCGCAATAATGGTGGTGTGTCTGTTGGTGATTACGGGAGCCGCGCAGGCGCAAAAGAACGACATTGCGCTCACGGCCGGCGGGTATTTCAGCGCCAGCAACCCGCTGGATTTGGGAGTAGCGCCCGCCCTGGAGGGAACTTTCGCTCACCGCATCGCCTCCGTGCCCCTGCTCGGACTCTATGCCGAAATTCCGGTGGCCGGCTCTTTCAGCTCCGATATTCCTACATTGAGCGGGCTCACGGTAGCGCGCAGCTACACCTCTCTGTTCATCACTCCTGGCCTGCGGGTGCGGCTGGCGCCTTCGTTTCCACTTTCCCCTTACGTTTCCGCCGGTTTGGGCTATGCCCGCTTCAATCGCCAGCTATTCAATGGAACTAGCAGCGCCAATAGCACCTTCGCCTTCGACATCGGCGGCGGCCTGGACCTGAAGTTCTTGCCTCTGATCGGGTTGCGGGCCGAGGTTCGCGACTTTAATTCCGGAGGTCTGGGGCTGGAAACCCTGGCTCTGGGACGCCAAAATAACGTCTTTGTTACCGCGGGCATAACTTTGCGGTTCTAGACCTGGGTTGGCGTGATGCGCTGCTACTTACCCCTATTCACCTCAGCTGGGCCGAATTACCCCAAGCGTTTCCATTTAGGGAGTAAAGTAGACAGAGTCAATTTCAGCGGTCCCGGGTTTAAAGGTTTAGGACTAGTGTGGCCGATTGAAATTTAATTGCCACCCCCGCCGTTCGGGGGCATCTAGTGGGGTAAGTATGAAGCTGCGTTTACTGGCGCTGATTACGATCTGCGTATTCGCCCTGTCAGCCTTTGGCAGCAACAAGAAGGACGATGTGCCTAAGGAAGTGCAGGATGGCAGCCTGAAGGATGTCAGCGCCATCGGTCACCGCAACGTCGGCTGCAACAAAGGCGTGGGGAACTGGTACAGCATTGAATCGCAGGTCAGCATGGGCCGCCAGTATGCCCAGCAGGTCGAGTCCTCAGTCAAGCTGATCAAAGATCCAGTGATTGGCGAATACATCAACCGGGTCGGGCAGAACCTGGTGCGCAACTCCGACTCCAAGGTTCCCTTTACCATCAAGGTGATCGACTCCGATCAGGTCAATGCCTTCGCGCTGCCGGGCGGCTTCTTTTATGTGAACTCCGGATTGATTTTGGCGGCGGATAACGAAGCGGAGCTGGCGGGAGTGATGGCGCATGAGATCGCGCACGTGGCCGCCTGCCACATTGCGCGCGAGCAAACCCGCGGCAACCTGGCCAACATTGCCTCCATCCCTCTGATC
>DATGIY010000376.1:0-4267 GCA_035295475.1 Terriglobales bacterium | reverse complement strand
GCGGAACTGAAGGGCGATGAGGTGGTGCTGAACGGCCGCAAATGGTGGAGTTCGGGGATTGGCCATCCAAACTGCCGGGTCGTGATCTTCATGGGTGTGACTTCGCCCACCGCGGAAAAACACCAGCGTCATTCCATGGTCCTGGTGCCGCTGGACACGCCGGGTGTGAAGATCGAGCGCATGCTCACGGCTTTCGGTTCTTACGATGAGCCTTTCGGACACGGCGAAGTGACATTCAGCAACGTGCGCCTGCCCGCGGATCACGTTATTGCCGGTCCGGGGCGCGGGTTCGAAATTGCGCAAGGGCGGCTGGGGCCTGGTCGCATTCATCACTGCATGCGCACCTTGGGAGCGGCGGAACGCGCTCTCGAACTGCTGTGCCGGCGAGCCTTGAGTCGCGTGGCATTTGGCAGGCCTCTGGCCGAACTGGGCGGCAATCGCGATATTATCGCCAACGCGCGCATCGCCATTGAGCAGGCGCGTCTGCTGACTTTGAAGGCCGCCTGGATGATGGACACGGTCGGCGCCAAGGGCGCGATGAGCGAGATTTCGCAGATCAAGGTGGTGGCTCCCAGGGTTGCCCAAAGCATCATCGATCAGGCCATCCAAATCTACGGTGGCGCCGGCGTTTCCGGTGACGTTCCTTTAGCGGAGATGTTTGGCTATATCCGCTCCCTGCGGCTGGCGGATGGTCCGGATGAGGTCCACCGTGCGCTGATCGCCAAACTGGAGTTGAGTAAATACAAGGAAGCGGCCACCAGCCAGCGCGCATGAATGCATTGCTGCAGATCGATGAGCCTGTGCCGGTTCGCGCGGGAGAGGAATTGGATGCCGCGCGCGTCGATGCCGCGATGCGAGGCGCGGTGCCCGGCCTGCACGGCGCCCCGGAAATCCGCGAGTATCCTCGCGGCGCATCGAACCTGACTTACCTGGTTCGCTACCCGGGGCGTGAATTTATCCTGCGCCGTCCTCCCTTCGGTCACAAAGCCAAGTCGGCGCACGACATGCGCCGCGAAGTCACGATCACTACCGCCCTGCGGCCGTTTTATCCCTGTGTGCCGAAAGTGGTGGCTTTCTTTGACGATCCCAACATTCTGGGTTGCGACTTTTACGTCATGGAGCCGATTCACGGCGTGATAGTGCGCCGCGACCTGCCGGAAGGCATGAGTCTAACCCGCGATGATGCCGCCCGGCTGTGCACCAGCCTTCTGGATAAGCTGATCGAATTGCACCAGGTGGATTACCGGGCCGCGGGCCTGGAGGCGATTGCCAAAGGCAAGGGCTATACCCAGCGGCAGATTGCCGGATGGAGCGATCGTTACCGCAAAGCTCGCACACCGGACGTCGGAGACTTTGAGCAGGTCATGGGCTGGCTGCAGAGCGCGACGCCCGCCGAGGATGCAGCCACCTGCGTCGTACATAACGATTTTCGCTTCGATAATGTTGTGCTGAACCCCGCCAACATTTTTGAGATCATCGGTGTTCTGGATTGGGAACTGGCGACCATCGGTGACCCCCTGATGGACCTGGGGAATGCGCTGGCCTACTGGGTGCAGGCGGATGACGATGAATTTTTTCAGTCCACCCGCTGCCAGCCCACACACCTGCCGGGCATGTTGACCAGGCGAGAGGTTTGGGATTACTACGCCGCGAAAACTGGTCTGAAATCCGGCAACTTCGATTTCTATGTCATCTACGGCCTGTTTCGGCTGGCGGTGATCGTGCAGCAGATTTATTACCGCTACTTCCATGGGCAGACGCGAAACCCACAGTTTGCCGGATTCGGCGCGCTGGCTAAGTACCTGGAACAACGCTGCCAGCGGCTGATCGGGGAGGCGGGGAAGTAGCCATGGGGACGATTTATCTGGTTCGTCATGGACAAGCCAGTTTTGGCGCGGACGACTACGACCAGCTCTCGCCTTTGGGCACGGAGCAGTCACGAATGCTGGGCGACTGGATTCGTCACTGCAAATTATCCGTGGATCGTGTACTGATGGGAGGTAACCGACGGCACCGGCAAACCGCGCTCGCCTGTCTGTCCGCCGTGCCACAGTGTCCCCCCGAATCACAGTGGCGCGTAGTGGCAGGTTTCTCCGAGTTTGATCACGGTGAAGTCATGCGCCGGTTTCGGCCAGACCTGAGCGATGATACCGCGGTCAACGCTTGGCTGGCCGGGAAGACCAATGCGCGGCGCGAATTTCAAAAGGTATTCGGCCCTGCTTTTCAGCGCTGGGTCATGGGCGAGCAGGATGGCTACGTGGAATCGTATGCCGCCTTCCGGAAACGCTGCTGGAGCGCGCTGACGGGCGTGCTGCAGGACGAGGCAGGCGGGACTTGGATATTCACTTCTGGCGGCCCGATTACCGCCATTGTTCAACAACTCCTGGGTATCGATAAGGAGCGCATCGCCGAACTCACCTGGTCTTTGGTAAATACCGGCGTCACGCGCCTGGAGTGCCGGGCGGGGCGCGTGCGGGCAACCACCATTAACCAATATGCTCACCTCGAGCAGGCGAGCGGGCAAGAATGGATCACCTACCGCTAAGGCGGAGCAGGCGATGAAAATTCCTTTAACTCCTCTGCGATTCTTACGCTACGCGCGCGAGCAATTTCCCGGCAAGACGGGTGTCGTCTGCGGGCAACAGCGCTTCACGTACACGCAATTGGCCGAGCGAACCGCTCGTCTGGCGGGTGCCCTTCGGGAAGCCGGCGCCAGGGCGGGCGATCGTATAGCGTTTCTCAGCACCAATTGCCATCGCCTGCTGGAGGCTTACTACGGAGTTCTGGAGGCCGGGTGCGTACTGCTGCCGCTGAATATTCGTCTGGCCCCGCAGGAACTGGCGTTTGTTCTGAACGATTCCCAACCCAGGTTCCTGTTTGTTGAGCAGCAGTTTCTCCCTCTGGTAGAGGCGTTTCGCCACGCCGTCCCCTCCATCGCTGCTTTCTTCCTGCTCGATGGAGCGCCGCAAACCGCTTGGCTGGCAGAGCGCAACTACGAAAGCCTGATCGCGGCCTCAGCCCCGTTTGCATGTGACTTCATGAACATCAACGAGGATTCGGTGGCCGAACTGTTTTACACCAGCGGCACCAGCGACAGTCCCAAGGGGGTCATGCTGACCCACCGCAACATCTACCTGCACGCCTTGGCGGTAATCATTTCCGCCCAGACCTCCGGGAGTCTATCTGGTAAGACGTGCTGCGACACAGTGCAACTGCACACCATTCCGTTATTTCATGCGAATGGCTGGGGAACGGCTCACTCGGTAACGATGGTGGGCGGCACGCACGTGATGATTCACCAATTCAACCCCTCGGAGATTTTTCAGCTGATCGAGCGGGAGCGGGTCTGGAGTTGTTCGCTGGTGCCCACCATGGCCGCAGCGCTGGTGAATTGTCCGGAAAGAGAGAAATACGACCTGAGCAGTTTGCGCTGCATCACCATCGGCGGTGCCGCGTCTTCACCCACCCTGGTGCGGCAGGTGGAGGAAAAGCTGGGCTGCCTCTGTATTTCCGGCTACGGCCTGACCGAAACCTCTCCCGTGCTGGCAGTCTCGCCGCAGAAGCCGGGACTGAACTGGCAAGGCGAACAGCGTTATGCCGGGCAGGCGATGACCGGATTCGCCATCCCCGGCGTGGAGCTTCGCGTGGTGGACGCGGAGGGCAACGATCTTCCCCATGACGGCGCTTCCGTCGGCGAACTGGTGGCTCGCGGCGACATGATCATGGAGGGCTACTGGGGTCGGCCCGACGCCACGGAAGCCGCCATGCAAGGTGGGTGGTTCCATACCGGGGACATGGCCGTCATGGATGAAAACAACTATGCGCTGATCGTGGATCGCAAAAAGGACATCATTGTAAGCGGCGGCGAAAACATATCCTCTCTGGAAGTAGAGAAGGCGCTCGCCGCTCACCCCAACGTTTACGAAGCCGTGGTAATTCCCGTGCCTGACGACAAATGGGGCGAAGTTCCCAAGGCGCTGGTAACGCTGAAGCCGGGTTCGCAACTTACCGAGACCGAACTGCTGGAATTCTGCCGCTCGCGGCTGTCGCATTACAAGTGCCCGCATTCGGTCGAGTTCTTCGATAGTTTGCCCAAAACCGGGACAGGAAAGCTCTTAAAGCGCGAGCTGCGCAAGAAATATTGGCCACAGAAGAGCACTGCGAGATAGCCGAAGGGCGTATGTCAGAAAAGCTGATCACAACGATGCAGGACTTGCGGCGCATGGTAGGGCAGGAGCTAGCTTGCAGCGAGTGGTCCGCGATTACG
>DATGIY010000375.1:0-5378 GCA_035295475.1 Terriglobales bacterium | reverse complement strand
GTGGCCGTGGATATTCCCTCCGGACTGGATGCCGATGCGATGGCCGGTGCGCCGACTGCCGGCCCGGTGGTGCCTGCGTGTGCCACCGTTACCTTTACGGCGCCCCGCCCGGCGCACGTGTTCAGCCCCCTGGTGAAAGGCCCGGTTGTGGTCGCGCCCATCGGCTCGCCGGAAGAGGCGATTCAGTCGGAGTTGAACCTGGAGCTAATTACACCGCACGATATCGCTGAAATGGCCGCGTTGCGTCCTCGCGACTCTCACAAGGGCATGTATGGCCACGTGCTTGTGATTGGCGGCTCCTTAGGCAAGGCCGGCGCCGCGGCCATGGCTGGAATGGCGGCTCTGCGTGCCGGGGCGGGGCTGGTGACCGTGGCGACAGCCGAGTCGGTATTGCCGACCGTCGCCGGGTTCGCGCCGGAGTTAATGACCGAGCCCCTGCCCGAAACCGAAGCCGGTACAATTTCTCTGCGCGCCCGCGAGTACGGCCGCCTGGACGGCATCATCAAGGGCAAAACAGTGCTGGCCATTGGCCCTGGGATTTCCCGTCAGACCGAAACCGCGGAACTCGTACGCTTCCTGGTAAGGGGTTCGCAGTTGCCCATGGTGCTGGATGCGGACGGTTTGAACGCCTTTGAAGGTCGAGCTCAGGAGCTAACTGGTCGTCCGCTGGTGATCACGCCGCATCCCGGCGAAATGGCGCGCCTGGCGCAGCTTTCCACCAGGCAGATCCAGGAAGACCGCCTGCAGGTGGCGCGCGATTTCGCCACCCGCCACGGCATCACTACGGTGCTAAAGGGCCACCGCACGCTCATTGCACAACCTGACGGCACAATCTGGGTGAATCCCACCGGCAATCCCGGCATGGCCAGCGGCGGCATGGGCGACATTCTGACCGGCTTGACCGCCGGCATGCTGGCCCAAACTACGCACTCGATCACCGCCGTGCTCGGCGCCGTTTACCTGCACGGCCTGGCCGGTGATGTGGCTTGCGAGAAAACGGGCGAGCAGTCGCTGATTGCCACCGATCTGCTGGCCGCGCTGCCGGAAGCGTTCCGCCGCGTGCGCGAGGAAGCTGCTAAACCGATCGTGCGCTTTCTGGCATAAAGTGGGTTTTCACCGCGGAGAGGCATCCCAGCAGCACCCAGTCGATCAACAGCAGGTGCACAATCAGCACCGCGGCTGCGAGAATGTGAAATGCGCTCATCTCCTCCTGAAGCCGCTCGCTCCTTTTTCTGCTCAGTTTCTTGCTGCTCAACTTCTGCGGTGTCCAGTTTTTGGGTGGCGCAGCGCTTTAGCGCTGCATTAAGAGGCCAACTTCAGACAGGCTTTAGCCTCTGAGGTAGTTCGCCGAAATTACTTACCTCAGCGGCTAAAGCCGTTTCGACTCCAACGCTCTTATGCAGGCCTGAAGGTCTGCTCCCGCCTGCTCCACCCAAAACCGCTAAAAGGTTTGCTTTCACCCAGTCCCTCGGAGGGCCTGCTCCACTCGCACTGCTGAAGGCGCGCCACACATCAGTTTTCCCGCTAAATTATATTTATAGCCTTAGCCCGCATGCCCACGCGCGAAACTATAACCCGCTCCGCCGCCGAAACCATCGCCTTTGGCCGCAGCTTGGCCGCGTCTTTGGCCCCGCCCAAACTGGTGCTGTTGCGCGGCGAATTAGGCGCGGGCAAGACCACGCTGGTGAAAGGCATTGCCGCGGGCTTTCAGGCCGCCAAAGAGGAAGACGTCACCAGTCCTACTTTTACCCTGGTGCACGAATACCGCGGCCCGGAAGTGAACGTCTACCACATTGACTTGTACCGCGTGGATACAGCGCGGCAGTTGGAGACGCTGGGCCTGGATGATCTGTGTGCGGATAATGCTGTCCTGCTGATCGAGTGGGGAGAGAAATTTTCGCGCCTGCTGCGTGCGCGCGACGTGGAGATTGCGCTGGAATCACTTGGAGAAGACGAACGGAAAATTACGATCTCTGAGTACTGAGTACTGAGTACTGAGTACTGACTACTGACTACTGACTACTGACTTTTCGTTCTCTCATCGCCGGCAATCACGCCGTCTTTGAGGTGGATCACGCGATGGGCGTAGGCGGCAATGTCGTGTTCGTGGGTGACCAGCACGATAGTATTGCCCTGCTGATGCAGGCGGTCGAATAAGGCCATGATTTCATTGCCCGTCTGCGAGTCCAGGTTGCCGGTAGGCTCATCGGCCAGGATGATGGCGGGATTGTTGATCAGGGCGCGGGCAATGGCCACGCGCTGGCGCTGGCCACCGGAGAGCTCATTGGGTTTGTGCAACATGCGCGGTTCCAGGTCCACGGCGCGCAATGCCGCCCGAGCACGTTCCACCCGTTCTTCCGCGGGAACACCCGCATAGATCAAGGGCAGTTCCACGTTGTGCAGCGCCGTGGCCCGGGGCAGCAGGTTGAAGGTCTGGAAAACGAAGCCGATCTCCTTGTTGCGAATGCGCGCCAGTTCATCGTCGTCCAGTTCGCTGACCAGTTGCTGGTTGAGCCAGTAGCGGCCGGAGGAGGGCGTATCCAGGCAGCCAATCAGGTTCATGAGCGTGGATTTGCCCGAGCCCGAGGGGCCCATGATGGCCACATATTCGTTGCGGTTGATGCGCAGGTTGATACCCCGCAAGGCGTGCACCTGCTGCTCCGAGCCCATGTCGTAGGTTTTCCATAGATCCTCGGCGCAGATCATGCAGCTATCGGGCGGTGCGACTGTGGCGCGCTCACTCATACCGGCGACTTCGGTTGCCATGCTGATCTCCTGGCCAGCGACTTGCCCACTCCTGTCTCCTGTTGTGTTGGACGCGACCCTGCGCGAAAGGTCACGAACTTTCCTCGTCCAGCTTTTTGGGAGCGGAGTTATCGATGCGCACGCTGGCTCCGTTGCGCAAAGTACGTAATACCTTGTAGCTGCCGGTGACGATCTGATCGCCTTTCTGCAGCCCCTTCAGCACCTCGATATCCGTGGTGCCGCTGATGCCGGTTTCCACGGGCACGAAAACCGCGCGGCGATTGCGAATCACGAACACACCCTGGATCTCTTTCTTGTCCTCACCGCCGTTGCTTAAGGGCAGGGAAGCGGCTTCGACAGAGCCCTTGCCGGGGCTGCTTTCCCGCAACTCGGAAGCACGGCGCACCGTCAGGGACTGTATGGGAATGGCGAGCGCATTCTGCCGGGTCGCGGTAGTGACCTTGGCCGTGGTGGAGAGCCCGGGCCGGAGGTTGTCGGGCGGATCCTGCAGCGTCACCACTACCTTGAAATCCTTGGCTTCCTGGCTGGCGATGGTCTGCTGCGAGGTGGAAACCCCGGTGGAACGCACCACCGCGTTATTGCCGATCTCGGTCACCGTTCCTTTGAAGCTCTTATTGGGGATGGCGTCGATGGTGACCTCTGCCGGCTGCCCCAGTTTCACGTTCACGATGTCGGTCTCGTCCACCTTAACCTCGGCGGTGATGACGGACATGTCGGCAATGGTCATCAGGGTGCTGCCGGGAGAATTCTGGATACCGATCACGACCGTTTCGCCTTCACGCACCGGCAGGTTCGTGACCAGTCCATCGAAGGGCGCGAAATAGTAGGTTTTGTCCAGGACGTCGGCAACGCGGCGCAGATTGGCCCGGTTCTGCACGATGCGGCCCTGGGAAGACTCGAGTTGGGCCCGCGATTCTGCGATTTGCGCTTGCGCCTGGGCAATGCCGGCTTCCGCTGCTTCCCAGGCTGCTTTCTTGGCGTCGTAATCAGATTTGGCGATCAGGGCGTCTTTGTACAGACCTTGCGCCCGCACCCAATCCAGTTTGGCGCGATCATCGTCGGCCTGTGCCCGGTCCAGGTTGGCCTGTGCGGTCTTAAGGGCGGCGGCCGCGGCAACGGCATCGGTGCGTGCCGCCTCCAGCGCGGCTTTGGTCGCGGCCACGTCGGCGGAAGACTGCACGTTTTCCAGTTGTGCCAGCAATTGCCCCTTCTTCACGTGGTCGCCTTCGCGCACGAACAGCTTGGTGATCTTGCCAAAGGCGTTGGCGCTTACGTTTACGTAGGTTTTGGGCTTAATTTCGCCGGAACCGGAAACCACTGCCGCCAGGTCTTCCACCTGCACCTTGCCGGTCTGCACCGTCACAACGTTCTTGCGGCTTTGGTAGACGGTAAAACCTACGATGGCGGCCAGCAGGAGCCCGGCACCCACGCCGATTGCAGCTTTTTTCCAGGTCTTCATCTCACCCCTGTGCCTGCCCATCGTCCACGGGGGTGGACAGGTGCAGATACGGCCTGTACGCCTAAGAAGTTCCCTTTCTGGCTGCTTGCAGGGCGGTTCCCAACCACATCAACACCCCGGACAGGCGGAGCCAAAAATCGTAAACGCTGCTATGGCGGGGATGGCCCACGTCTATAATAGCTTCCACCGGCCTTCCGCCCCAAGCTGATTAGGGAGTTAGGGTAAGCTGGACCGGCTGGTCCGCCTTTACATTCGGGTGGGAACGTAACCTGTATTGCTTTGCTGACATCAAATACTTACAATGAAATAACCAGACGTCTGTGGAGGAGTGCCCTTACAATGCCGGCTGATGGTTTTCGGCGCACTTTCTTGGCGACGATTGTGGCGGGGTGCCTTTTGCTGGGCGGCTTAGCCGTCGCCCAGGATTCCAAGACTGATTCTGGCAAGGCCGAACCCGCGGTTGCCCCAGCAAGTAACGATCAGAATACGAAGGCTCAGGCTCAGGCCGCCAACGGCCAGAAGCAGGAAGATCCTCTCAAGCGACCTATCACCGAAAAGCAGCGCAAGAAGAATGAAAAGGCGCTGAAGCAGGAGCTGAGCAAGACCTACAAGAAGTGGCTCGATGAGGACGTGCGCTGGATCATTACTGACCAGGAGCGCGAGGCGTTCCTTAAGCTCAGCAACGACGAAGAGCGCGACCAGTTCATCGAGCAGTTCTGGCAGCGGCGCAATCCCACTCCTGACAGTCTGGATAACCCTTACAAAGACGAACATTATCGGCGCATTGCTTATGCGAATGAGCATTTCGCTGCCGGTATCCCGGGATGGAAAACGGATCGTGGCCGCATGTACATCATGTACGGTCCGCCGGATGAAATTGAGTCCCATCCCGCGGGTGGCACCTACGACCGCCCCATGGATGAGGGCGGAGGGACAACCTCTACTTATCCCTTCGAGGACTGGCGGTATCGCTACCTGGAGGGCATTGGGCAGAACATCATCATCGAGTTCGTGGATACCTGCATGTGCGGCGATTACCACATGACCATGGACCGTTCCGAAAAGGATGCTCTGCTCTACACCCCCAACGCCGGCCTCACGTTCTACGAGCAGATGGGAATGGCCAATAAGGCCGACCGCTTTACCAGTGGCG